>NZ_QJHA01000007.1:0-31016 GCF_006334525.1 Wolbachia endosymbiont of Leptopilina clavipes | reverse complement strand
GAAGAACAGATAACAGCTCTAGAAAAGGCTAAGGAAGAAAAAGAGGCCCATGGAGAAATTGAAACAGAGCATCCAGGATACTTAGGTAGCCAAGACAGTTATTATGTTGGTAATATCAAAGGTATTGGACGAATTTACCAGCAAACCTTTGTTGATACCTATTCCAGAGTTGCTTTTGCTAAGCTTTACACAGAAAGGACTGCTATCACAGCTGCAGATCTTCTTAATGATAGGGTAGTACCGTTCTTTGATGAACAGAAAGTATCATTGCTACGTGTTTTGACGGATCGTGGTACAGAGTATTGTGGCAGACCTGAAAATCACGCTTACCAGCTATATTTAGGGGTAGAAAATATTGATCATTCTCGAACCAAAGCTCGTTCTCCACAGACTAATGGCATATGTGAAAGGTTCCACAGAACTATGCAAGATGAATGTTACAATATTATCTTTAGAAAGAAAATTTACACCTCTTTGGCAGAACTTCAGTTAGACGTAGACCATTGGGTGCATTCTTACAATAGATCTAGACCGCATTCAGGTAAATATTGCTATGGTAAGACTCCTATGCAAACCTTTTTTGATAGTATGCATATTGCTTATCAGAAAAATATTGATAGCATTAAACAGGATGCTGATTTTGGTTTTGACTTTGTTAATTCTTCTGTCAGTTAATTCATGCTTGTCAGATTAAGTCTAGACTATTACAATTTATACCTCAAAATTATGCTCGTGCAGAGGAGGAAATTAAGACCGGCAAGAAGGAAAAAAATACAGCTCTACACATTGCTTGCAAGTTGGGAAATGTAGACATGATAAAAATATTACTTACACATCCAAATATCAAACCTAATATTCAAAACTATGAAAACAAAAGTCCAAGAGATTGTATTGCAGGACATGTCAAGAAAGCAATAGAACCAGAATTCCTAAAGATAGAAGCAGTCGCTCAAAAAAGGAAACAAACTAATTATGCTTGTGCTTTTTTGTTATCTGGAGTACTTGCTGCTGGTATATGTTTCGCAGTTGACAACCCAACTCCGCTTGTTGCAACTTCGTTGCTTTTTCTTGCAATAGGATGCGGTTATCTGTATAGAGCAAATACAGTTATTAATGATGTAAGCTTCTCTCAAGTTATTGTGAACGAACGTGCTAGTGATGTATCTGTTCAGGTAAGGTATCATTCCAGCACTTGATGCTGGAATCAAGTTTTTCATTTAATCTCACTGAATTTAGCATAAGCTCAGTTTACTTGTAAATTTTTCTGGATCCCAGTGTCAGCTACTAGGATGACAGGAGTATGAAATGGGGCTACTTGACCATTTAGTTGTCTTTTCTCGTCTACCTTATTTTATCACTCTGCTGAACAGATACCTTTACTTTTTATGATTTCACTGGCAAGAATACGGCTTTCAAAATCGACACTTATTATGTCGGATAGTGAGTTAATATCAGAGTACTTGTCAAAGTTTTCTATTGTTGATTTTACTACCTCTACTACTTCTAAAAAGCCGATTCGTGACTTCAAAAATTCGTTAACAGCTATCTCATTTGCAGCGTTCAAAACAATACTATTTGTATGTGGAGAAGAAGAATTTAACACTTCCATGCTTAGCTTTAGTGAAGAAAAACATTTGTGGTCTGGTTCTTGAAAGGTCAATTTTTTTTGTTTTGTTAAGTCTAACTTGTAGTTCAAAGTTGATCTTTCTGGCCAAGATAAAGCATATGCAATGGGAATTTCCATATCAGTTTCTGCAAGCACAGCAAAGCTGAATCCATCGTGATAAACGACAATTCCATGTACTATCGATTCAGGGTGCACTACTGCTTCAATTCTATTTGGACTAATATTAAACAAATGATGTGCTTCTATTATTTCTAGTGCTTTATTCATCATTGTTGCACTATCAACTGAGATTTTCTTTCCCATTTTCCAAGTAGGGTGACTTAGTGCCTGATTTACTGTGATATTTCTTAATTGTTCAAGGCTATAATTTAAAAATGGTCCACCAGAGGCAGTGAGTATAATCTTTTCTACACATTTATCATCATTTTGCAAAACTTGAAAAATTGCGTTGTGTTCAGAGTCGATGGGAATTATTTGTACGCTCCTTTCTTTAGCTTTTTTAAGTAGTAACTTACCACCGCAAACAATACTCTCTTTGTTTGCTAGAGCAATAACTTTAGTACCGCTTTCTATAACCTTTATAACTGGCTCAAGGCCTGCGATGCCAACTATTGCAATAACTGAGAGATCAACGGGTAGAGAAGCAACATTTGCTAGACCTGGAGCACCAACTTCTACTTTGACGTTTGTACCAAGTAGATCTTCTTTTAAATCTTTGTAGAACCTTTCATCAGAAATGGCAGCATATTTTGCATTAAGTAGATTTGCCTGTTGTGCTAGCAGAGCAAAGTTAGAATTGGCACTTAGTGCTTCCACCTGATATTCTTCCTTTCTCTTTAAGAGCAAATCTACAGTCTTTTTTCCAATGCTTCCTGTTGATCCTAAAACTGAAAATTTTTTCACTAATTACAATAAAATCTTCTTAGTTATTTAGTAACCAAGCTCATGATCATCACCAACAGATGGTGAAGGACCAGGTGAAAAAGATTGGCCATGATGATCACCTGCATCATGCATATCATGCAAACCATCGGCACTTTGAGCTATTTCATTGTTAGAGTGGGGATAATCATCCGGATGATGCCCCTCATCACCGTAGTCCATACCCATTCCTTCTGATGGCATATCTTCTCCACCACCACCTGAAAAATATTCAGCAAGACTTTCAAGAAATTTTATGCCAAACATATTACCTGATTTCCCAAATAACGTTACTAGACTGCTACCACTTACCAAACCTTCGAATACATTATTATAAGCAGCAATTGCTCCTTCATGAAAGTTGAACATCCACTTCATTCCATCCACAATTGTTGCAACAGAGTCACTATGACCAAGACCGAAACCACTTTTCTCACTAGCGGCTTCCTGGTGTTGCTGCTGTGCCTGCCATTCTGCAATATTTGGACCTTGTGCTTCACTCATAAACTTTTATTCTAAGCCTTAAGCTATTATTTTACCAAAAACACTGTAAAATATCAATTGTTTAAGAGAGGTTATCATAAAAATAGCTAACACTAAGCTATTTTTATGATTCTGATTACTCTATACCAAAACATCGATAATGTGCTGTAGTAACAAAGTGATGACTTGAGGTTTAAAACAGCTTCTATTTCTTCTTAGAAGACTGCTCCTCTCTCTTTCCTTTTTATTTTATTATCTTAATGTTAACTTACTCAAAAATTATTGACAAGTAATAATAATTTAATTATTATTACTATATTAATAACAAAGAAGAGAAATGCTTACTAATGATTTATCTAATAATAAAATACCTGCACCGCCACCGCCACCTCCCCCACCTCTGGATTGGAAAAACACTTGTAAGCATAACGATAAAGATGGAAAATCTCCTAGTGTTACTGCAGAAAAAAGCAGCAGTGGCAGTAAGCTAAAAAGAGATTTACCTGAGGTTTCTAATCCAAATTGTCTTAAAGAGTTGGAAAATAATTCAAAATTCAAGGAAGCAAATAATGCGAATGGCGAAACTGCAGATAAAGGAAGCAATATTAGACAGAGTGAGCCAAATAGAATATCAACTACCAAGCCTGTATCACCTAGAGTTTTGAGTCCTCAACAAGATAATTGTAATAGTAACAAACCTTCAGGAACTAACAATAGTACTCAATCAGAAAAAGGGCTATCTGAGAATCCTATTCAACTTGCAACAGAACAAAAAATCGATACTCCCATTGTGATTAATACTTTAGTTGGAATAAGTAAGACAGCTGCCTTAAAATATTCAATTGCTACTTTGTTGCTATGTATATCTAGTGTTACAGCTGGTATATATACATATCTTTCGATTTCAGTAACACTAAGTGATCAGTACTTTTCACAGTTATTGCTTTTGTTTCTGCATCGGTTATGTTGAGCTTAGCTGCATATCTTATCAATTCACACCTTTCTGCAATAAACAGCGAGAAAGGAGTTGATCCTGGTAGAAAACAATCACAAGATTTACAGAAAGCAAAAGGACTTGAACATAGCAATACTCCTACACCATCATTTCCAGTAATGTCTGGAATACCCAGTGCACCGCCACCACCACCTCCTCCTACAGCTTCCAAGTGTACGGAGAAACCTAAGAATGGTGCACCGAAAAAGGCTAATGAATCTGAGCATGATCGTTCTGCTCTGATTGCGCAGATAAGAGGAGGAGGTGTTAAGTTGAAACGTGTTAACAATGAGGTTAAAAATGCTAAGACACCAGGTAATAACAAAGATGGGAAATCACAAGATTTTTCAGATGAATTGAAGGAAAAGCTTAAAAGCCGAAGGAAAGGAATTGTTGGAAAGGACAACGTACAACAGCCAAGTAACCTGGACGGGGCATTCAGTAAAATGTCAGCTATGATCTCACCACCACGGAGTCGTAGTAGTAGTGTATCTAGTAGCAGTAGTGAAGAGTCTGAACAAGATTGGAGCGATAATGAAAGTACATATTCAACACCTCTAAACCCTCAACTAGACAATAAAAAAAGAAGGGATAGTTCCGACAGTGGTTGTGGATCTGATGATAATGTAAAACCTAAATCCACAACTCCACCACGTTCTACACTAAAGGCAGAGAAGCCACCGATATCGCCTAGCCTGTTAATTCAAAAACGAAATATGAAACTTCTCCTGCAGCACAAGCAAATAATGTTGACTCAGTGAATAGTGAGGTGCAAAAACCATTTTCTTTGGTTAATCAAAACATGAATATTTATGGTGGAAAAGCAAAACCATTTCAAGTTCAAAGTGTCATAGATCGAGGTAAGAGCAGTAGTGCACCCTTCTTAAAATAAGTTTACCTACAGGTCTGATTGTATTAAGATTACTTAGTACAATCAGATTTATCAAATGCGTTTATCTCAATATTACCTGCCAACTTTAAAAGAAACCCCTGCCGGTGCTGAAATTATTTCTCATCAATATTTATTACGTGCAGGCTTAATCAAGCAGACAGCATCTGGAATTTATTCTTGGCTGCCGCTTGGCCTTTTGGTACTTAAAAATATTGAAAATATTATCAGAGATGAAATTGGTGCAATTGAAGTGTTGATGCCTTGTGTGCAGCCAGCAAGTCTTTGGCAAGAGTCAGGACGTTACGATGATTACGGCAAAGAAATGCTACGTATTAAAGATAGGCATGAAAGCGATATGCTTTTTGGTCCAACACATGAGGAAGTGGTAACTGATTTGATTAGAAATACGGTAAAAAGTTACAAAGATTTGCCACTTTGTTTATATCAAATTCAGTGGAAGTTTCGTGACGAAGTAAGACCTCGTTATGGCGTTATGAGAGGCAGGGAATTTCTGATGAAGGATGCATACAGTTTTGATGTAGATTACGAAGGTGCACTGAATTCATATAATTTGATGTATAAAACTTACATAAAAATCTTCAAACGAATGGGGCTTACTCCAATTGGAGTGAGGGCAGATACAGGACCAATTGGAGGAAATTTAAGTCATGAATTTCATATATTGGCAAACACCGGTGAGAGCACTCTATATTATGACAATAAACTTTTTGAATTACTAGAAAGCGAAGATATTGAAAGCCTGAAGAGCATATATGCAGTTGCAGATGATATGCATGATCCTAAAATTTGTCCTATACCGCAAGAACAGTTAAATGTTAGTAAAGGTATTGAAATAGGGCATATTTTTTATTTTGGCAACAAATATTCAAAGCCTATGAAGGCAAGTGTTACTTCTCAAGATGGAAAAAATGTTAACATGCATATGGGTTCGTATGGTATTGGAGTTTCAAGGCTTGTTGGCGCAATAATAGAAGCTTTCCATGATGATAAAGGAATTATCTGGCCAGAGGCAGTAGCTCCTTTTAAAGTTGGTTTGATCAATTTACAAACAAAAGTAACGGTGGCTGCAGATAAAATATACAAAGCTTTGAAAAGCGATGAAGTGCTTTATGATGATACGGACGAAAGTGTAGGAGTGAAATTTGCCAGAATGGATCTGATAGGCTTGCCGTGGCAAATAATTATTGGAAAGAAAGCGGTAACTTCAAATATAGTTGAAGTAAAAAATAGGGCAACTGGAGAGGTAGAGGAAATACAAGTTGAAGAAACAATAAATCGTTTTAGTGCAAAATGATATACGGTATTGGCACTGACATAGTATATATACCCAGAATATTGAGAATATCACAAAAATACGGGGAAAAATTTCTCAATAAAGTCTATACTAAGAAGGAGATAGAGATAAGCAAAAAATATAATAGCCAAGAAGTAAGAGCAAAATATTTTGCTAAACGCTTTGCTGCAAAGGAAGCTTTTGTTAAAGCGCTAGGCACTGGATTCAGCCAAGGAATTATAATGAAAGATATAGAAATATACAGTACTATCAGGGGAAAACCACATCTTGCTATCACAAAGGATTTCATCTCGAAAGACTACAAGATACACCTTTCTCTAAGTGATGATCAAGATTATGCTACTGCGTTTGTTGTAATTTGCGTTGAGTAGATATTGTTTAGTACATACGATTTCAAAAATTTTTTTGAAATTATACTTTGACCTACACAGATCGACCTTTCTGTGAATCCTGGTTTCTGCTTTCTTCAACTTGTTTTGCAAAAGACGTCTCTTGTGTATTCATATGTTGAAGTGGTTTAGCAATTTCGCGCACAACAGCAGCAACTGCAGTTAAAAACGCCTTGAATAATCCACCTAAAACTCCACCAACTGCTTCTCTACCGTACATACGAGCTTGCTTTTCATTGTCATCAGCAGTTTCCCCTGCCCTCCTTCGTGGATCCATTCTATGAGCAATAACTGAAAACAACACCCCCCTAATTGAAGACTTCACTCGTGCTTTTGCCTTCTGAACATCCCCATCACTTGCTACTTCATGTTTTTCCCTACTATTCATTAGCTCCTTTTGTTGTTGAAAACTTAAGATCTCTTCCATCAGTTGTTTCTTTCTCTTTTCCAGAACTCTTTTCTTGGACTCTGATTTATCGCGAGTGTGTTTTGTGGTTTCAAGTTCTACATCAATATCCTCAGATGCTGCTTGGCTATATAAGGTTTCTATGAGCCTATCTATACTTCGCTTTACTTGCATAGTCCTTTCGTAACTATCTAAATTATCAACTCCTTCATCAATTTGACTTAAAATATCCTCGAAAGGTTTTAAATACTCTTTAAATTGCTCTTCGAGCTGATTTTCATTCTTCAAATTCCTTTCTCTTCTGTCATCGCTATTCTCTTCAACATTATCATCACCTTCTTCGAAAAGATCCTCATCGTTCATAATTTTTTTTAATTTATTCCCACTTATTATTATTGTATATGAAAAAATTAAATTAACACTAATGAAAAGTGTTCACAACTTCAGCACTGGCTAAAACTACAGTGAAGCTGTCAAAAGTGGCAGGATCATAATATCTCTCATACAATTCAACCGAACACCTGAGTTTTATCTTCTCCTTAGCATTAAAACTAATCTCATAATCATTATTAGAGTTTAACATTGCAGAATTACGCAATAATTCATCAGCCAATACTGAATTTAAAATGCCATTAATTTTTATTGTAATCTTTCTACTTCCAGCACAATCAAGCACTTTTCTCCAGCCAAAAGAGGAAATATCTTTCATCTCCTCTTTGTTATTACGCAAAGTAAACCTTAAGTTTCGTATATTATTCAGCACAACAAAATTATTGTCATGACCTTTAATTTTCAGCTGTAATTTGCTCATCGCTACCTCCTTGTATTAAAATATCAAAATTAATTGTTGAATGTAAAACTTCATCATGCTGATTTATAGCACAATTACTTTCCAAAATGGTCTCACTACTAATGCTCTTTACCACCAAGCCAACATGCTTTATAGCAGCAAGCATGCTGCTTATATGATAAGTATATATGTCGCATGAAAATCTTACTTTTGTAGCAAAATTAGATAGCATATGCAGGTTAACATAATTTACTATGCGCAATCTCAGATAAGGAATAGTAACCTGCTTAGGCAGGTAATCATAGATGTTAGTAACATATTTCTTTAAATCAGAGTTTGCTTTTAATGCTGCATAAATACTATTATACAACTCATTTATAATTTGAATTTTTTCCATCTCACAGATACGGTTACGAAGATTGCAATTTGCAGGTACAACAGATGGTATCATCCTAGTGCTTACTGTACGAACATTATCTGTCAAGAAGATGTCATCCCATCCCCAGACACTGGTTCACTTTATAATGATGTCGTTCCAGTAGCTCTTTCTTGTCATCCCAGTGCTTGACACTGGGATCCAGGAATTTTATTAAGTTGGTAAGCATAAAAGTAGCCGTTTTATGTTAAAATACAACGTTTTGATGATCCTGAAAAAACTGGATCCCAGTGTCAAGCACTGGGATGACACCTTCCTTTATGGAATTAAGTTACAATGTTTTTACAGTAAGCGCTGGAATGACACCTTCCCTTATGGAATTAAGTTACAATTTTTGTACAATAAGCACTGGAATCCAGTTTTCTTAACCAAAAACACTTCATTCTATAATGCAAAACCCATACTCACAAAACCCAATTCATTACTCGCAATCTTGATCCAAGTACTGGTATGACACCATCTGTTGTATCTGCTATTGAATGACAAACAGGAACTACAAAACAACCTTTGGTTCGCGAAATGGAGAATACACCTTCTTTACCTCAGATAAATGGCTACTTACTTCTGATTCACGATTTTTATAGAGAGCAGAAACATGCTGCATAATACCTAGCTTTATTTGCTCAGGAACGCTGTCATAGCCAGCTTCGTATACAACATCAGCCCTTATTATGTTCAAATAATTGAAAATTCAATATAGCTTCCTATATCACTAAAATAATAACTAAGTTTTCTATTCTTATCAGTAGCCAATATTATTTTATTCACAGGACCATAGCTTAAATATATTCTACGAGGTATATAACCTTCATATGAAACTTGCCACGTTTGCTTTACTAGAGACTTTTCCATATGCCACTGAGCATAATCAGTTGCCATAAAAATAAAACTTGAAATCAACTTATCATCTTGATCATTTTCAATTCGTAAAAAAGATTTAACCTCTCCTAAAGTTACTGGAAAAGATTTAGGCTTAGACTTACGTTGTATATTTATAATTGGATACTTTAGTCTTGTTGACATAACAACCCTCCTTTTCTATATATAGCTAAAATAAGTAAGACTTATCCATAAAAAGTCTTACTTATTTTAGTTATCACTTAATATTAAATTGCAGCAGCAACTCTATCGTACAAGTATATTGAGAAGAGAACGTATTAACGCTGTTTCTCCTTTTTTATTGATCAAGTTTACTAAGCCAGATTTTAGTAGATTGACATTCTGAGAATGAATGTTATTGAAAGTGGAGTTTATTTCTTTAGCAAGTAGACTGCGAAATTTCTGCACACTTTCATATGCGATATTTTCAAGTTCATGTGCAAACTTATCTTGAGCTACAGCTGATATGTCTTCAACTTTCTCATTGAACTCTTCTAGCTTTCTTTCCTTACCTTTAAAATTTTTTGCAAAAGTTTTCATATTAATTGGCCTCAACTATTCTTGTAATTATAATGACAATAAAAAGACTACCGAAGTAAAAATTAGCACTACAATACTGCAAACAACAGCAGCACACCAAACCGGTTCACTTTATAGCGTAAATTCAAGTATGTCATTCAAGTAGCCCTTTTTTGTCATCCCAGTGCCCAGACACTGGGATCTAAGTTGCTCACAAGCAAACTAGCATAGAAAGGTGGTACAACGTTTTCGATGAGATTGCAGAAAGGCTGGATTCCAGCATCAAGTGCTGGAATGACACCCTCTATATAAACGTTAAGAAATTTACTAATAAAAAAAGGCAAAAGCGTTAGCTAGTTGTTACTCTCTCATCCTAAAAATTGGCGTTCTATACTGTATTTAAACATTTTATAAGCCCGCTTCAGCTTATATTAGGTAGAAATTATTGTGAAGACATAAAGTGCACATAGCGGAAAGATTTATAAAACGCCAACTGTATAATACTTTTGTCGTTTAATCTGAACAGATTGAAGGTAATAAAACACTTTGAATTTTATAGTAAGGAAGCTGAAAGATTTGTCAAGTAGTTTTCTTATCTTTTACAGGCATAATTTACATGCTACAATCAAATTTTCATAACTGGTGAATAAAAATGCAAAGAGATAAAATTAAAGTAGAAATAAAAAAGTTATCACATGGCAAAAGCTTGCCTCTTCCCTGTTATGCAACTATGCAGAGTGCTGGCATGGATCTTTATGCTGCATTGGACGACTCTATTATTTTAAATCCACTTGAAAGGTTACTTATTCCAACTGGCATTGCGATTGCAATACCAAACGGTTTTGAAGGACAAGTTCGCCCACGTTCTGGGCTTGCTGCAAAACATGGAATCACTGTCTTAAATTCTCCGGGCACTATAGACTCCGATTATCGAGGTGAAGTTAAAGTTTGCCTAATCAATCTAAGTAATCAGCCATATGAAATAAAAAGAGGAGATAGAATCGCACAAATCCTCATCACTCCTGTATCTCAGGTAATTTGGGATGACAGAGAAGAATTCTGCACAGAAGAAACCGTCCGCAATGAAGGGGGCTTTGGATCAAGCGGTAGGTAGTTTTTTATATGTAAGTTGACTGTATTGATTTTTTGATATATAATATTAATATATTATTAACTTATTTTAAGAGGAAATTATGTCAATTTTTAAAAACCACCGTCACAAAACAAACATTGCACTTGTAGCGCTTACTTCTCTGTATGTTATAGGCACAGCAGTAGCACTTTCAACACCGTATTGGGTGTCTTCAACTTCGATTTTAGCGCCAATTGCAGTTTTTGCAGCTACACCACTTGGAATAAGTGTTTTAGCATTTGCTGCTGTTGCACTGGCTAGTTTAGCAATATATTCCATGACTAAAACTCCGGTAGTTTCTATTATAAAAAAGACAGGAGATCCATTTGTGAAAGTAAAAGATAAAGATTTTGAGTATATCAAAAAATACAACAAAATAAGGATCAAAATGGCAGTATTATCCCCTATGAGTATCTTATATATTTTAGCTTAGAAAGTAAAAGTTACTACATTACTGCTACAAGTAAGGAAATGAATAGCAATGATGGATTATTAAAGATAAATTCATTAGGAAGAAAAAATGATAAATGTGAGTATGAATTAATACATGAATATGAAAAAAAGTTAAAAACGTTAGGTTTAGACTCTGAAGAAAATGATGATAAAGAACTAATCATTACACTTGTGCCAAGCTCAATTGTTAAATCATCAAAAGTTGAACAACAAGAGGAAGGAAAATCATTAAAAATTAAGTATAAAAGAGGCAGACTAAATAAGTCTGCCCTTCACTTTTTAGTGTTAGGTTACTTAAGCTTATTATAGAAGCTGTCTCAAAGTATCCGTTCAGATGCATGACTAATGTGTAAATATCGAAGCAAAAGTGGTGTCATCCCAGTGCTTGACACTGGGATCCAGTTTTCTTTACCAAAAGTGTTTCATTCTATAACGCAAAATCCATACTTACCAAACCGAATGCATTACTTGCAATCTCGATCCCAGTGTCAAGCACTGGGATGACAGAAAAAGGAGCACTGCCATCATATTGGATAACACCATTTATTTCTATAGCTGTTTTTTCTATCTTATTTTGCCACCCTACTGAACGAATACCTTACGAGAAGTTACTAAGGATTTTTATTTAGTCTGACTGCATCCTTTACCTTATCTAACAACCCATTAATAAAGCCAATTTTGTTTGGAGCATCAAGTAAATCAGATGCAATGTTAGTATATTCATTAATAACAATTGGTGCTGGTGTATCAAAATCAATTAACTCACATACTGCAATACGCAAAATAGATAAGCTTATAAGATTTAATCGTGAAAGTGACCAGCTTGGGTGTAAATAAGACTCTATTATTTTATCATATTCTTCACTGCTTTTTATAACCTTACATAACAAGTTTTCTAAGAACTGATGTTCAAATTCTTCACATTCAAATATATCTTTCAACGTACTTATGTAGTCCTTAAGCTCACAATTTTCCAATTTAAAAGTGCTTTTGTTGTAACTTACAAAAATATTTGAATAAGCAATTTGTACAGCAAGAAATCTTGCCGTACTTCTTTTTATGCGCCACTTTTTATCTACTGGTTTTTCCTCCATTATTTTAATTTATTGTGTAGATCTATCATATGCAAAACAGTTGAGGCTGCATGGCCACCAACGTTCTTTTTATTTTTGTCAGCTCTAATTAGTGCTTTATCTTTACTATCTGCTGTGATTATTCCCATACCAAGAGGTATTGCATGATGCATAACAATTGCATTTAAGCCTTCGATTACTCCTTTACAAACGTATTTATAATGATCAGTTTCACCACGAATTACACATCCAAGAGCTAAATAACCATCATAATTAGTATTCTTGCCTTTGACCGCAAAAAGAATTGCAGCTGGTATCTCAAACGTACCAGGCGCTTTAATTATCTCGTAACCAATATTATTTCCTTTGAATTTATCAGTTGCACCCTCAAGCAAAAGGTTTGCTATTTCAGTATAATAAACTGAATTAACTATTAGTATTTTCGACATTCATTCCTACTTTTCTTGTTAAAAGCAACTTTATTAATGATTGTTGAACCAGAGTTATAATATTACTAAATATCCAATATATTACCAGGCCGGCAGGAAAAGAAGAAAAAATAAAGACAGAAATGTAAGGTAAAAACTTCATAACATTTACTTGAATATCATCTTTACTGGTTTGATCTTTCTCACTTAGCTTCTGCTGAATTATCATGGTAGCGCCGAAAATTATAGGTAAAATGCCTATAGAAATAGGAAAGTTATAATTAAACAACCCAAATAATGTAAAAATGTTTGTTGGATCAGAAGCTGAAAGATCCTTAATCCATAAATAAAAAGGGGCGTGTCTCATCTCTATAGTAACAAATAATACTTTATACAGAGCAAAAAATACTGGTATTTGTATGAGCATAGGGAAAATGCTCGACATTGGATTTACATTGTTTCTCTTGAACAACGCAATTGTCTCTTTGTGCTGCTTTAAGCTGTCATTTTTGTACAACTCTTTTATACGAGTTAATTCAGGCTGCAGGCTTTTCACCTTGAACATCGAAATATATGATCTATTAGATAAGGGAAGCATCAAAAGTTTGATTACTAAAGTTAGCAATAATATTGCTAAGCCAAAATTTTTCAAAACAAAGTTAAAATATTCAAGCAGTAAAAACACTGGCTTAGTTATAAAATAAAGTACACCAAAATCTACAGCCTTATCAAATAAAGGTATATTAAGAGTGTCTTTATAAGAATCAAGTAAATTCAACTTCTTTGCCCCAGCAAAAAAGTAGTTCAGAGTAGAAACACTTGCACCAGGGAGTATGTGTTTGTAAGGTTTAACAAAATCTACTTGAAACTTATCAATGTTATTAACATTCGTATGCTTAATACTTACATTTATTTGATCAGATTTTTCAGGTATGATAGCTGTAAACCAATATTTATCAGCAAAACCAAACCAACTTTTTTCACTTGTGCTGGCCTTTATTAAACGTTTCTTGGAAATATCCTTATATGTCCACTCCTCTAGTTTATTGTTAAATGCACCTAGTACTCCTTCATGTGATATCCAATAGGATTCGTTAATATTATCACGTTTACGATTGATTTTACCATAGGGAACCAAAACTACATTATCTTTTGTATTGTTTTCAATAATTTGCTCAACTTTAAACATGTAGTTATCGTCAAGGCTAATTTTCATTCTAAATAAAATGCCATTTTCATTATCCCAAAATAAATTGACCTCTTTTTGATTGAGTTTATCTGCTTGCCATACTGTTTTAGAATCTGGAACTTTAATCTTTTCATTCGGATCGAGCCACCCAAATTCTGCGAAATATACATCTTTTGATTCCGCAGGTGACAGTAACACCACTTGTGGAGAAGAAGAACTCGGTTCTAAGTGGTAGTTAGTTAAGATTAAGTCATCAAACCTTGCACCTTTCAGAGAAATTGATCCTTCAAGCATGTTATTGGTTAAATTAACTCTCTGTTCTCTAGTAGAATTAATAATTTCAGAACGATTTTGGTATATCATAGGAGCAAGGTCGTTAGAAGATTCGATATGTTCAATATTTTCAATCGATGGTTGGCTTTGGCTCGTGTTAAGAAAATTATCATAAATAATATGCCATAATACTATAATCAATATAGAAAGAATTGTTGCTAAAATTAAATTTTTTGCTTCTGACATGAAATTAAATCGAACATACCTCCTTAAAGTATATATTAAATATTGTACTAAAACAATAAAATTTACTTATTTTTAATAATAGCTTTTAACGCTAATCTTAAAAATTTACTCTTATGGCTTCAAATTTTAATAATATGAATGCAGCAAAAAATCTAGTTATTTGGCTACTGATAATAGTCATTACTGCAATGTTTATTGATTCACAAGGGGATAAACTAAGCAATAGGTTTCTGAGCACTTTTCTACCGTACAAAGGAAGGGTTCAAAATGGCGGAAGTATTGAATTTACAAAGTCATACGATGGACACTTTTATATTCAAGCTCAAGTCAATGATCGTAATATAACGTTTTTGCTTGATACCGGAGCAACTGATATTGTTCTATCGCAAAAAGATGCGTTACATACTGGTATTAACTTACAAAACATTCAAGACTTTAAAATATATGAAACTGCAAAAGGTCAAATAAAAGCTGGAGTGGTTCAAATACCTCAAGTTAAAATAGGAAATTTTTTAATTAATGATGTGCACGCTAGTGTTAATACTCACTCTATGTCCCATTCATTACTTGGTATGAGCTTTTTGAGATATTTTCATTTCACTATTAGGGATAACAAGCTAATATTATATCGTAGTTAAACGTTCTATACTCTACTTATCAACGCTCTGCAGGTCAATATAGGAGCAGAGATAAATATTGCGGAACAGGTGCCGATTGCAATGCCAAAAGAAATGATTAAGCAGAAGTCTCTGACCACACCTGTACAAATCAGCACTAAAGGAAGAGCGGCAAGAAGAGTAGTACCTGAAGTTAACATAGTGCGAAATAGCGTCGAATTAATGCTGGCATCAACTACTTCACCTATTTTTGCATTTTTTCCACTTTTTTGATACTCTCGAATCCGATCATATATAACCACTGAGTTATTGATTGAGTAGCCAATTACGGTAAGGAGAGCTGCAACTGATGAAATATTAAACTCAATACTCGTTAAACTGATAAAGCCAAGAGTTAAAATCACATCATGGATCAGTGCCATTATTCCACCAAGTCCACACTGCCAGTTAAATCTAAGCCAAACATAAAAAAATATTCCAATAATTGCAATTAACATGGCTGATATCCCTTCAAATATCTGCGTTGAGCCTATTTGTGGACCAACATAATCTATTTTGCGATAAGTTACTAAATTACCTAATTTGCTCTCTAATATACTTTTAACCTTTTTAATTTTATCTTCATCTCCCTCATCTTTAAACCGCACAACTAAGTTATCACCAGCTTTTGAACTCTGTATCGTAAATCCACTCTCTTTTAATATACCGAGAATAGCATTATCCTTGCTTGAAGATTTTATCTCTATCAAAATTCCACCTGTAAAGTCTATACCCAAATTCATTCCTCGCAGCATAAAAGTAAGCATTGAAAAAATGATAAGAATAACGCTAACAAGTGCTGTCAAATTTCTATATTTACTAAATTTTATATCAAGATTATCTGGAATAAGTCTAATTGCCATATTTCCTACTTAAATTGTGATTTTATATACTTTTTAAGCAATCGACTAGCTATTTTCTCTTAGCTTATACTAATAATGATCTTTGATTTACTTAATCTACTTGAAAAAGATATTTGATCAAAAAAATGAAAACAGCCTGGTTGTCATTAATAAAGTGCTACTTAAACATCTTTTTTAATCGATTGATTTCATCAGCAAATTTTGGGTCAGTTCTTATGAAATTTTCCACTTGTTTGACTGCGTGTATAACAGTAGCATGATCTCTACCACCAAAATTTCTTCCAATATCTGGTAAACTTTTTTGCGTAAACTTCTTTGCGAAATACATAGCTATTTGTCTCGGCCTCGCAAAACTGCGGAGCCTTCTATTAGATTGCATATCTGCAATCTTTATATTGAAAAATTCAGCTATTTTTTTCTGTATTTCTTCTATTGTGATTGACCTATGATTTGACCTAAGAAGATCAATTAGGGTCTCACTAGCTGATTCTACTGTCATGCTTCTTCCAATTAAAGAGGTATGAGCAACCTTATTTAATGCTCCTTCTAGTTCTCTTATATTGGATTTTATATTCCTTGCCAAAAATTCTAGGACATCCTTTGGAACATACATATTCATTCGTTCCACTTTCGCCTGCAATATACCAAGTCTTAATTCAAAAGTTGTTTCATTAATATCTGCAACTAATCCCCAACCAAGTCGTGATTTTATTCTTTCTTCTACTCCATCAAGATCACTAGGAGACCTATCAGCTGATATAACCAATTGTTTATTTTGGTCTATCAATGCATTGAAAGTGTGAAAAAATTCTTCTTGTGTACTATCTTTACCACTGATAAATTGCACATCATCTACCATCAATACATCTACTGATCTAAATTGCTCTTTAAATAACATAATATCTTTGCTCCGCAGCGCCGTAATATATTGATACATAAATTTCTCTGCTGATAAATATACCACTTTTCTTTTTGCTGACGGAGAATTAACTATGTCCCAAGCTATAGCATGCATTAAATGTGTTTTACCAAGTCCCACTCCACCATATAGAAATAAAGGGTTGCTTCCTGATATTGGATCTATAGATTCCGCTACACGCTTTGCCGCTGTAAATGCTAACTCATTTGACTTTCCTACCACAAAATTATCAAAAGTGAATCTGGTATCTAGTGGTGAACCAAGATTATGATTATTTTCCTCTCTATTTTTTAGTATCGTATTAGAATTTGAATTTCTTTCTTCAATTAATTGAATATCAATAGAACATACACTTTGATCTTCGCTTTGCCATAATGACAATATTTTTTCCATGTAGTGAACTGTAATCCACTCCTTTATAAATCTTGTTGGTACAGACAACAAAACTTCTCCATTTCTGTTGCTGATAAATCTTAGTGAACTCAGCCAGCTGTTATATGTTGCTTCTCCATAGAGATTATGGAGATAATTTTGGATTTTTTCCCAAGTAACATTGTGGTCCGTTACTGTAATAATCTGATCAAAAAACATAGTAGAAACCTTAGGGTTAGTTAAGTTCATATACCACACCAAGAAAGAACAATAATCAGAAAGATGCAAGATAATCAATAGCTTACTGTAAGATAAAAAGCTAACACTACTTAATACATATCTAAAATTATGAGGATTTTTTGACGAGTTGTAAAGAGTATAAAAGCACTAAAATTGATCATTTTTTTGAAATAAAAACAATCAATTTGTAAATGTCGCTTGTACCGAGGATTAGAAGTATGTTATTAAAAAATAGTAATATATTATGTATAAATAAGATATTAAATTTACTGATAAATAAGTAAAGTACTTGTATAAATATAGCTGATTTAGTATAAATTTATTGAAGTAAATTTGTGATTATATTAAGTAATTTGAGTCATAATACTGTATTCGGTATTGAACTGGAGTTTTACACTGAGGGAATAAAAAAAGAATATTTATTTCTGAATAGCATCAAAAATAAAATAGCTTCTCTTGGATTTTTTTGTGAGAAAGAGAGTTCTTTAAACCAATACGAGATAAAAAGTGATTGTTATACGAGTCCTGATAATTTAATTATGCATTTTGAGTTAGTAAAAAAATTACTGATTGGAACAGCACAAGAGTTCGATGGTAATGTTTCTTTTAAAGCAAAACCTTATTTGGATAGAGCAGGCAGCGCACTAAATGTACATGTTAGCCTCATGGATTCAAATAATAATAACTTATTTTATGGCAATAAGCAAAAATATAGTGACCACCTGATTCACAGCATAGGTGGATTATGTGCAATGATGAAAAAACATATGTTGTTTTTTGCTCCAAATGATGATTCATATTTAAGATTTCAGTACCCAGATATTCATACTCCAACTACGATTAGTTGGGGAGTGAATAACAGAACTGCTGCGATAAGAATTCCCTATTTTGGCAACGATTCCAAAAGATGCCGCCTAGAGCACCGTGTTCCTGGAGCAGATTGTAACCTTGAAAAAGTACTCACAGCAATAATTGAAGGTATAGTTTTTGGTATAGAGAACAAAATTGCTCCGCCAAATAGAGTGTATGGCATTGCATCTGATCCTCAATATAAGATGGAGAGTTTGATATAGCAACTACCTGTTAAACCCTAACCCATTAAACTCCTTTGAGGTAATTGGCCATTCTAGCACTTTCCTCACATCATTATTTACATTCCCATACTGTAATAGCAAGTCTGCAGCAGATAGTTTCTGCGTACTTTTAGATGATCCAAGCCCTATATTGGTAAGGTTGCTCGGTGGCTGCTCAGGAAGTGGATTACCAAGTGCATCCATGTGTTTAGGTAAAGGTTCCATAACAATATTTGTAGCACTAGAAACGAAATGACTATCTGTAGTATCAGCACTTTTAGAAAGTGAATTACCTTTGAAATCCATATGTTTAGGTAGTCCATTTTTCATTTCTTCTTCTGCTCTTTTATTTTTTAATTCTTCTTCTAGCTCAGTTTCAGTTCTTTTTGGTTCTTTTACGGTATCTTTTTCTTCACCTTCATCAACACTGCTATACCCTTCATCTTCTGACATATCATCAGTTTTAACAGACTTAGCTCCTGCTTTATTAAGCAATGAAAGTAATGCGTAAGTAACTGCAGCAGCAGTAACTATAATGGCTATCTTTGCAGCAATGTGAATCACTGTTAAAAATACTAAAGTTGATGAAACACCAACCAACCCAGATACGATCACTTTATTCTTGCCTTCTGTCACACTTAAAACTGCTACCATAATAATCCCTCAAATACCATACTAAAGTCATATTATATAGAAATTTTCTTACGCTTGCAAAATTGTAAAAATTTTAATCATTTACATAAAGCTATATAAGGATTAATTAATATATAATTTATCTTAGCTATAATATGATGTAAATACGTATAATGTCCGGAATGAAAAGCTTAATTATAGAGAGGAATAGAACAGTAATATTATTGCTTATCGTGATTTTTACCTTCGGCTCATACACTTATATAAAAATGCCAAGAGAAAGCAATCCTGATATACAGATTCCTATAATTAGCGTATTTGTCGGGTTTCCTGGTATTTCTGTCGAGGATAGTGAAAAGCTATTAGTGCTTCCTATAGAAAATGAACTAAGATCCATCGAAGGTGTAAAAGAATTGAGAGCTTTTGCAACTAATGATGGTGCTCACATGATACTCGAATTTAGAACAGAGTATGATAATAAAGAAGTGCTCGATAATGTCCGTTCAAAGCTTTTAAACATAAAATCAAAATTACCTATTGAAGCAGAATCTCCAATAATCAATGAAATAAACTTGAGCTTATTTCCGATACTAAACGTTGGCTTGATTGGTAATTTGCCGGAAAGAACTTTAACTGAAATAGCACGCAAACTAAAGAAAGAAATAGAATCTCTGCCAAATGTTCTTAAAGTTGAAGTAGCAGGTATGCGTAAAGAAACAGTGGAAGTTATAATTGAGCCCACAGTTCTAACAAAATATAACATTCAATCAAATGAGATATTTCAAGCTATATCAAACAACAACAGATTGGTAGGAGCCGGATCACTAGAAAATGATACCGGTAAATATTCGATTAAAATATCAGGGTTATTAAAAGACATAGAAGATATTATGAATATTCCTATTAGATCTCAAAGTGATGCAGTTTTGAGAATCAAAGATATAGCAAAAGTATACCTTGGGTTTGAGGATCACCAAGGATTTGCTCGTATTAATGGACTACCTAGCATTGTACTAGAAATTTCAAAACGTAATGGAAAAAACATAATAGACACGGTAAATCAAGTAAAATACTTAATGGACAAAGCAAAAGATCAATTACCTGAAAATTTAAAAGTAGTTTATTTGAATGACCAGTCAAAAAATGTACGTGATGTGCTTGACGACTTGGAAAATGGTATAATATTTGCCGTATTACTAATATTAACCATAATAATGCTCTTTATGGGAACAAGGGCTGCTATTCTTGTTGCACTATCAATACCTGGCTCCTTTCTAATAGGAATAATGGCTCTTTACCTCATGGGTATTACTCTAAATATAGTTGTGCTCTTCAGTTTAATTATGGCAGTTGGCATGCTGGTTGATGATGCAATTGTAATCAGCGAATATGCTGATAGAAAGATGATTTGTGGCATGGATAAAGTAGAAGCCTTTTGCACCTCAGTTCATAATATGTTCTATCCAGTTTTATCATCAACATTGACTAAATTAGCAGTGTTTTTCCCTCTGTTACTCTGGCCCGATACAGTCGGTAAATTTATGCAGCACATACCAATTACAATAATTCTAACTTTAACTGGATCGCTAATTATGGCTTTGGTTTTTATACCAACACTTGGTGCAACATTTGGTAAACCTTCCATAACTTCAAAAAAAGAAATAATAAGAATGAGTGCTATAGAAAGTGGTGAGATAAAAAATACTGGGCTTATAATAAGAACTTATGTACGTATGTTAGAGAAAGTCTTAGATCACCCCAAAAAATTTGTATGTGTTGTTGTGTTTGTTTTATTTTTGTCTAGTATATTATATTTTACTTTTGCTCCTGGATTAAAGTTCTTTCCGAATGTAGATTCAGATAACATTTTAATCAGCGTTAAAGTAAAAGAAAGCTTATCAGCCAAAGAACGAGATTTGATACTTAAGAAAGTAGAAGAACGTATTTTGGGTGTTGAAAAGGAAATTTATGTTTTTTATGCTCGATCAGGAAAATTTTCAGACAACGTTATTGCCAAAATTCAATTGGAACTTGTAGATTGGCGCTGCAGGCGCAAAGCTACGCAAATACTAAATGATATAAGGAGTAGTGTACAAAACATAAAAGGAGTAATAATTGATGTACAGGAACAAAAGTCAGGACCATCAGCTGACAAGCCAATACAAATTAACTTAAGCGGAAGTGCATCCAACTTGAATTCAGTAGCAGAGAAAATCCTAAAAATTATGGACCAACCTTCATCTGGATTTATAAATATTCAAGATAGTAGATCAGCACCTGAAATAGAGTGGAATATGAGTATTGATAAGAGTAAGGCTACAAGCTCTGGAGTAAGTGTTGCAACCATCGGTGATTTTATAAAGATGGTTACAAATGGAGTATTAATTGGAAAATATAGACCAAATAACGCAGATGAAGAAATTGATATTGTACTACGCTTTCCCAGAAAGAATCGCAACATGAAAACTATAGATAACCTTTTTATTAATACAGCAAATGGACCATATTCTATGAGTAGCATAGTGAAATACGTTCCCGAAAAAAAGGCAAATAAACTAAGTAGGATTGATGGATCACGCACAGTAACAATCTCTGCTGACGTTGATACTGGCTATCTTGTTGATGAAAGAGTTAAGTTCATTCAAAATTCGATTACTCAAGACTGTAGTAAAGGAGTAAAGATTGATTTCAAAGGTGATAAGGAAGATCAACAAAAATCAGGAGCATTTTTATTAAAGGCTTTTATATTAGCAATTACATTGATGATATTGGTGCTAGTGGCACAGTTTAACAACATATACTATACATTTATCGTAATGACAGCAGTGTTTTTATCAACAACATGTGTATTTTTCATTTTCTTTCTTATTCAGAAAGTTTTTGTAGTTGTCATGTGTGGAGTGGGGATAATTGCTTTAGCAGGAATTATAGTAAATAATAATATACTATTGCTTGATGCCTTTCATCGGCAAATTAAGGTGCGCAAAAATAACATTAAGCAATGTATAATAAACGCTTCAATTTCTCGCATCAGGCCAATACTACTTACCGTTGCAACTACAGTTCTTGGTTTAATACCGATGATTACTAGGTTAAATATCAGTTTTTTTACGCTACAAATCACATATGATGCTCCATCAAGCCAGTGGTGGGTTGATATTTCAGCAACCATAGCAAGTGGAATATTGGCTGCAACGGTCTTAACTTTATTCTTTACTCCGGCATTGCTTATCATACAAAGACATGAAAAAACTTGACTTAAATTAGCAATCATTTAACATTTAAGATAGCGTTCTTTACCTGTTGGGGCTATAATTATAACTAATTAAATTGGATTTATTTATATGATTGCTAATCGTAAAAGCAGTGTTAAGCAGAAAAGCAACAAGAATAACATAGTTGGAAGCCTTGATGTAATAAAAACAGCGGGAGAGCTCTCACTTCAAAAAGGTTTGGATTTTAATATTATAATAAATGCACTTAAAAGTGCTATCGAAGCAGTAGCTCAACAAAAGTATGGTAGCAAAAGTAAAATTGTAGTTAATATAGATAGAAACACAGGCAAAGTTACCTCATATAGACAACTAAAAGTCATTAATGATGAATCAAATGAAAATGAGTGTGACTTAATTAAGTTGACACAAGCTAAGTTAATAAAAGAAGATGCAAAAGTTGGAGATACTATTAGTGAGTTGATTTCTCTTAACACTGATCTTGTTTCAGCAAGAATTGCCCAGCAAAAGATTTCTGAAATAATCAAAAATGAAGAGTTAAAAAAGCAATATGAGGAATTTAAAGATAAGGTAGGAGAAATGAGGTATGGCATCGTTAAACAAGTAGAATATTCAGATCTTATTATAGACATAAACGGAATTGGAGCATACCTCCCTTTACGAAACTTAATTGGTGGTGAGTCATTTCGTGAAGGCGATAAGGTTAAAGCTTACATACAGGCTGTTAAGCGCTCTGACAATGGACGTCAAATCATTCTTTCTAGGACTCATGAAGGCTTTTTAGAGGCATTGTTGAATCAAGAAGTACCAGAAGTTGCTGACGGATTGATAACAATTAAAGGTATAGCTAGAGACGCTGGTTCAAGATCTAAAGTTGCTGTTTTTTCACCTGATAAGAATATCGATCCAGTAGGTGCTTGCGTTGGAGTTAAAGGAGATAGAATAAAAACTATTATACACGAATTAAACGGTGAAAAAATCGACGTCATACATTACTCATCAGATTTGGGTCAATTTGTTATTAAAGCCATTACTCCTGCAGAAGTATCAAAGGTCATTATTGACGAAAATGAAAATTGTATAGAGTTAATAGTTGCTGAAGATCAATTGAGTTTAGCTATAGGAAAAAAGGGTCAGAATGTAAGATTAGCTTCAGAGCTTGTTGGATGGAAAATTGAGATATTAAGCACTCAGCAAGAATCAGAAAGAAGAAACAAAGAATTTAGTCAATGTTCAGTTTTATTTGCTGAAGCTTTAAACTTAGAAGAGATTATGGGCCAATTATTGGTAACAGAAGGTTTTTCAAGTGTAGAAGATATATCTAACACTTCAATTAAGGAACTTGCTTCAATAGAGGGCTTCAATGAAGATATTGCAAATGAACTTCATAATAGAGCAAATAATTACCTGAAAGCAGAGAATGATAGAAAAATAGAAGAGCTAAAAAATTTAGGTATGGAAGACGATGTAATCAACTTAGCCTTATCAATAGATAATAAAATTGCTCTTAGTAAACATAATATTAAAACTTTAGAGGACATAGCAGATTTATCAAATTATGAGTTTTATAGCATACTCTCTTCCTCAACTAATAATAAAGACAATCTAAAAGATACAGCAGATTTAATAATCATAGAAGCACGTAAAAAGCTTGGATTAATATAAAAACAATATGAATAATGAAGATATCAGTAATAAAAAATTAACCCTACAAGGCTTAAGCAAGCTTAAATTAGACATTAATTTAAACTCTTTAGATAGTCAAAGTACTGGTACTACAATAGTAAAAAAAAGAAGAAAAATTCATTCTGCAGAAGAATATAGTTTATTTGACGAGAGTAAATTAGGCTCTTTAACTGAAAAAGAACAAATTTCCCGCATTAATGCTGTACAGAATGCTACTTTGCTGAAAGAAAGGAATCAGAGAGAACAAGAAGAGAAAATAAAAAAAGAAGAAAGCAATCAAGAAGCTGAAGATAAAAATGAATCACACTCTGTACCTAAAGAAATAAATAAGGAAGTTTTAAGTAATACTAACTCAGTTGAACAAAAAGAAGATAGTATTGAATATGAGAACAATGATAAAAAGTCTTTTAAAGCTAGCAAAGATATATACTCTAAGCATTCTAAGCTAGTAATTACACAGGCAATAGATGAAAGAAATGAACACCTCCCTGTATTTAAGCAAAAATTTGGTATAAGAAGTAAACAATCAAAGTTTACTAAGGGTAAAAATATAGCAAGAGAAGTTATTATACCAGACAAAATAACTATCAGGGAGTTATCTATTCGTATGGCAGAAGATAGCAAGAGTGTGCTAAAAATGCTCAAAGAAGAAGTTGGGGAGAGCTATAGAGTAGATGATCTAGTAGATCCAGATATAGCATGCGAAATAGCAAAAAAATTTAATCATACGGCTAAACGAGTAAGTGATGCTGATAAAGAAAAGAATTTACTCTTCATAAGCAACAGAGAAAACTTACCTAAAAGACCAAAACCACCTATCGTTACTTTTATGGGACATGTGGATCATGGTAAAACATCATTGCTTGATGCATTTCGTGAATCCAATGTTGCAGAAAGAGAGTCAGGTGGCATCACTCAACATATAGGTGCTTATCAATTAACGACAAAAAATAAGCAAAAAATTACTTTCATTGATACACCAGGGCATGAGGCGTTTACTGCAATGCGTGCACGTGGTGCCAATATTACTAATATAGTTGTGATAGTAGTTGCAGCTGATGATGGAATCATGAAACAAACAGTTGAAGCAATAAACCATGCAAAAGCAGCAAATGTCTCTATTATAGTTGCCATTAATAAAATTGATAAATCACAACCTGGCGATGTAGAAAGAATAATTAATAGTTTGCCTCAGTATGACCTCATCCCCGAAGAACTTGGTGGTGATGTTATAATTGTGCCAGTATCAGCAAAAAAGAAAATCAACTTAGATAAACTAGAAGAGGCAATTTTATTAATTGCTGAATTAATGACGCTAGAAGGAATAGAGGATTGTCGAGCACTTGGATGGGTAATAGAGTCCAAAATAGATAAAGCTAAAGGAATATCAGCTACATTAATAGTTGAAGAAGGAACATTAAAGATTGGTGACATATTGATAGTTGGTACAACATACAGCAAAGTACGCAGTATGATTAATCACCTTGGTCAAAGAGAAAAAGCGTCACTACCTTCTACTCCAGTTGAAGTTACTGGTTTAAATGGTGTACCAAATGCTGGAGATAAATTTGTTGTTGTAAACTCTGAAAGGCAGGCTCGTGAAATTGTTGAATACAGGTTAGAATTAATCAAGAAAAAGCAAGAAGATTTAGACGACAGTAATTTAGATATATTCAGTCGTAATGATAGTGAAACAGAAGAACTATCTGTAGTTTTAAAGTGCGATGTCACTGGTTCTATTGAAGCAATATCAAGCTCAATTGATAAGCTTGGTAAAGAGCAAGTGAAATTAAATATTCTACACAAAGCAGTAGGAGGAGTAACAGATTCAGATGTGCTGCTTGCAGAAGCATCAAGCGCAGTAATTTTAGCTTTTAATGTAAAAGTGGATTCAAAAATAAGAGAATTAGCAAAACAAAAAGGTATAGAAATACATACTTACAATATAATATATGAGCTTATTGAAGACATGAGGATGTATCTAACTAAAATGTTAAAGCCTGTTACACGAGAGGTTCGTGTTGGTTCTGCATCTGTAAGGCAAATATTTAATGCATCCAAAGCCGGTAATATAATCGGATGTTATGTCACTGATGGAGTTATAAAAAAAGATTCTTTAATTAAGGTAGTACGTGGCAGCAAATTGGTGCATGAAGGAAAGTTAAAAGCACTACGTAGATTTAAAGATGATGTTAAAGAAGTGGGTGTAAATTTTGAATGCGGAATATCGCTAGAGGGTAATATCGATATTAAAGTTGGAGACATTTTGGAAGCTTATCAATTAGTGCAAGAAGAAAGGACGTTATAGTAGTTGAATATGAAAAAGGAAATTAGAAATCTAAAAGTAGCATCGGTATTACACAGGGCAATATCAAAAGTCTTAATGGAAGGTAATGTTCTTAATGAAAAAGTAGTAGTATCTGATGTAAAGCTAAGCAAAGATTTGAAGAAAGCAGATGTATATATTGTGTTATCTTCATTAAACATCCAAAATGATAATGATGATATCAGCACTGTTGTTAATGAAATGAACCAATCTGCATGGTCAATACGTAAATCTATATTGTGTTATGTTGATTTGCGATTTATACCTGAGTTAGTTTTTAAGCCTGATTTAGCATTCGATAATTTTGTCAATGTAAGCAAAATATTACATAATCACACTTAATTAATGTATTTCAACCATTATTTCTCATTAATGAGAATACACAGTTTAACAGGTTTATGGCTTGCGCTATTTCCTAGCTTAAGCGGCATTCTTTTAGCCTCAACTTCTCTATCGTATCAAGCTCTTTTTCTCCTTGTTTTGTTTACTATAGGTGCATTTTTAATGAGACCCGCAGGGTGCATAATCAATGATATCTTCGATAGAGAAATAGATGCGCACGTTGAACGAACAAAATATAGGCCACTTGCAAGTGGTGCATTAAACATAAAGCAGGCTTTGGCTTTACTTTCACTGTTACTGTCTATTGCCCTGTTAATCTTATTATTAACCAATAAAACTACTCTTATACTTGGAATAATTTCAATGTGCATGATAGTTATCTACCCCTTGCTAAAGCGTTACGTTTGGTGGCCACAATTGTTTTTAGGGTTTACTTTCAACATGGGATCACTCATGGGTTCAGCAGCAATAACAAACCAGATTAGCATAGAATGCTTGCTATTTTATATAGGATGCGTCTTTTGGACGCTTAGTTATGATACTATATACGCTCATCAAGATAAAAAAGATGATGAGAAATTAGGAATGAAATCTACTGCATTATATTTTGGCAATACAACAAAATCTTGGTTGAAAAGATTTTATTTAATATCCTTAATGGCATGGTTGTACGCTGGTATACTATCATCATTAAATAACATCTTTTATATTGCTTTACTTGCCATAGGATTCATATTTCACCACCAACACAAAAATTTCAATCCAGACGATTCTAATCAATGCATGTCCATATTTAAAAATAATTCCCAGATAGGACTCCTGCTCTTTTTCGGTATCCTTTTAGATAGAATTCTAAATTCTACTTTTGTATCCGTTCAGATGCATGGCTAATGTGTAAATATCGAAGCAAAAATGTTGTCATTCCAGTGTCAAGTGCTGGGATGACAGAGAAAGCATCATATTGGAATGACACCATTTATTTCTATGGCTGTCTTTTCTACCTTATTTTGTCACCCTGCTGAACGGATTCTACTTTTTAGAACATATCTTGAAAGGAAATCAGGAAGATAATATGATAGGATCAGTAAAAAATATATCCAGGTGATGTAAGTGACAAAGAATGGAAATTTCTTGAGCCAAGAGTTGCACAAGGTGTGGCCAAGAAAGCACAAAATAAGCAATTATTAATGTTATACAATACATAATGAAAGGTATTTGCCAGTAGAGCAAAAGATTTTCCTCTATGGAAGACAGTGTATGATTATTTTTTTAGGTGGCGTAATAGTCACACATTGCTTGAATGCATACAAAATAAAGGCTGGTGTGCCCATTGATGTTATAAGATCAAATTACCAACCTTTTACTAGATGAAATCAAAAAGCTAAGGAATTAAGCCTTACCTTGATTTATTAAACCTCTATCCTGAATTAAATGACCTTGAACAGAAGTATTACTTAAATAACTTTGAGGCTCTAAGTTTATTTGCTGTTCTTCAACTTCTAATGTACTATCTCTATTGTGTAATATCTGTTGCATTGATTGATTTACTATTAAATCTAGTTCCTTATTAAATATAACCATAAATTTGTTAAACTTCTTTGGACTTAACTTACCTGCTTCTCTATCGTGGCATGCTTGCTCTACATATGAGTTTAAAACTCCTGAAATGTCATTAAACTTACCACCCATGATTTTTGCGGTAACCTCTTTCTGCATTTCTACACAATCAATATTTAACCGATGCATTGATATCCCAATTTTTAATGCAGCTTGCTCTACTACTTTCTCAAATTCCTCTATAATATTTAATGCATAGCCCTGTGCTTCTAATGGTGATATAGACTGAACTACTGTGGAAATATACTTCTGACCTGTGATTTTCCTTATAAATACATCTAATAAAAGAAGTATACCGTTGTTATCAATACCTTGAACTGTAATAGCTTTAGAAGGTTCCATACTTATAGCTGCCTTAAAAGGAGAAGAAACAAACTAAAAAATACCTTTAATAGTATCTACCGTAGTGTAAGCAAAAATATTGATAAATGAAGATGGCTTACTTGTTCCGCTTGTAACTCCTATTTTATCAGGACCTATCTTATCATTTTGCAACGAATTTTCATCTTCTTGTGCAATACTGAGGCGATTATGGACACGTGTTGATAGGGAGCTGCTTTCTTCTTGCAAGTTAAGATGTTGGGTGATTTCTTCATTTCTTCTTATTCTTTCTTCTAGAAGGTTTCGTATTTCTAAGCTGTTTTCTTCATTAAGCGTATTTGCTACGGCTAAAGCTCCTCTAGCATCAACATAATCACTTTTATCAAGAATGAGCTTAACTACACCCAAATTGCCACGAGCAGCTGCAGTATGCAAAGGTGTCCAACCATTCTCATCTTTAGCGTTAACATTAGCACGCTTATTTATAAAAAGACCAGCTACTTGTAAATTATCATGAAGAGCAGCCCAGTGCAGAGGAGTAGCGCCATCATTGTTCTTAGCATTAACATTGGCTCCTTTCTCTATAAGCTTTTCTGCTGTACCTAAGCAACCATTAAAAAAAGCAGCATAGTGCAGAGGGACATTGTCATATTTATTCTTCTCATTAACATTAGCCCCTTTCTCTATAAGCTTTTCTACTATACTTACATTCTGATTAAGAGGAGCCCAGTGCAGAGGAGTAGCGCCATGATTATTCTTAGCATTAATATCAGCTCCTCTCTCTATAAGCTTTTCTACTACCTGTAATTTATCTGCAAGAACAGCTAAATGTAGAGGAGTATTGCCTCTATTGTCCCTGGCATTAACATCATCCCCTTTATTGATAAGATCCGCAACTTGATTAGCATCTCCACTACGTACAGCAGCAAATAATTCATTAATCATTTAACCCTCGATAAAAACCACTCAATTTCAAAGTAAGAAAAAAATCTTTTTCTGAATAAAACAGCTACCTCATAATATAAAGAAAAATATTTTCACTATCATATTTATTATACATAAAAAATTAATAGCTCAATATACTTTTCATAAAATACTCCATCTCTAAAACTTGTCAATCCCTATTTAGAAGTTTTTTTGATAATCTGTAATGAAAGTTCTTAACGAATTAATACTGACTTAATAGTATATATTACTAAAAATTTAAATAAAACAACCATTCCCAACAACTAAAACCGGCTAGTGAGAGAAGAGTTCGTTTTGGAATGGATTGGTCTGTTGCTGGAACTCAAGAACTGCTGCAAAAGGAAAGCCCCAGTTTTTATGGTAATTATGATATTAAAAAATCACGTTTAAAAATACTTTATACAAGTGAGAAACACCTCTTTTTGTTTTTGCAGCAGGTCTCCATGTATCCCTCTTTAATTAAGAGACTGACTAGCTCCTTGAGTTTGTTCAGTGTTTGGGTGATGAAGATTGCTGTTTACACCCTCGTTTCCAATTGTCTCTACAAACGCCTGTAATTTTAGTTTAGGAGCGTACCTCTTTTCAACATTAAAGTCTACAAAGTAAACTGGTGTATTATTTCGGACTCCTACTCTTTCTTCTTTAAAGTCATTTTTGTGCACCTCAAAAAATCTCTCCATGCCAAAGAATTTCGCCTTTTGAAAATCATATCTATAATGTGTTGATAGAAAATCCACCAATGGTTTATTTGTAATAGTCTAGACTTAATCTGACAAGCATGAATTAACTGACAGAAGAATTAACAAAGTCAAAACCAAAATCAGCATCCTGTTTAATGCTATCAATATTTTTCTGATAAGCAATATGCTGTAATAGTCTAGACTTAATCTGACAAGCATGAATTAACTGACAGAAGAATTAACAAAGTCAAAACCAAAATCAGCATCCTGTTTAATGCTATCAATATTTTTCTGATAAGCAATATGCATACTATCAAAAAAGGTTTGCATAGGAGTCTTACCATAGCAATATTTACCTGAATGCGGTCTAGATCTATTGTAAGAATGCACCCAATGGTCTACGTCTAACTGAAGTTCTGCCAAAGAGGTGTAAATTTTCTTTCTAAAGATAATATTGTAACATTCATCTTGCATAGTTCTGTGGAACCTTTCACATATGCCATTAGTCTGTGGAGAACGAGCTTTGGTTCGAGAATGATCAATATTTTCTACCCCTAAATATAGCTGGTAAGCGTGATTTTCAGGTCTGCCACAATACTCTGTACCACGATCCGTCAAAACACGTAGCAATGATACTTTCTGTT
>NZ_QJHA01000011.1:0-12333 GCF_006334525.1 Wolbachia endosymbiont of Leptopilina clavipes | reverse complement strand
GGTCTGCCACAATACTCTGTACCACGATCCGTCAAAACACGTAGCAATGATACTTTCTGTTCATCAAAGAACGGTACTACCCTATCATTAAGAAGATCTGCAGCTGTGATAGCAGTCCTTTCTGTGTAAAGCTTAGCAAAAGCAACTCTGGAATAGGTATCAACAAAGGTTTGCTGGTAAATTCGTCCAATACCTTTGATATTACCAACATAATAACTGTCTTGGCTACCTAAGTATCCTGGATGCTCTGTTTCAATTTCTCCATGGGCCTCTTTTTCTTCCTTAGCCTTTTCTAGAGCTGTTATCTGTTCTTCTGTTAAAATGATACCATCCTGAGCTACTTTTGCTTCTAATGCCTTTAACCTCTTTTTAAAATTTTCAAGATCGTTTCTTTGCCACACTGATCTTATTCCACTTGCAGAGATGAGAATTCCTCTCTTTTTCAGTTCGTTTGCTGCTCTTTCTTGTCCGTATGCTGGAAACTCTATTGCTATTTCAACTACTGCTTTTTCTATATCCTCCGACACTCTATTTGCATACAATGGCTTGCTTTTGCTTATCTCGTGTAAAGCCTCTTCTCCTCCTGTTTCATACAGTTCTTTGAAGCGGTAAATGTATCCCTTGAATATCCCATTACTTTACACGCCTGTGATACATTTCCTAATTGCTTTGCAAGTTCTAGCAATCCCAACTTTGGTTTTAGTATTTTTTCTTGTGTTGTATTCATATCTGACACTCCTTTAAAACTTGTCTATATTTTTATCTTACTTTGTTTGCTTGTCAGATCAAGTCTAGACTATTACAGTTAAGCTTTGCTGGCAAAATGAAAAGTAAGACCAGCTTCTATACCGTGTGTGTGAAACACTTGATTGCCTATACTGATACTTTCTTTGTATAACTTCTGGTCCGACGGTTTTTGATTTTTATTCAATTCTAATATCTTTTTTCCATCTTGGTTTACCTGTTGCTTTGCTTTCATTTCTCCTAACACCCCTGCTTCAAAATCAACATTACTACCAAGAACACCAAAACCTCTATATCCGATGTGCATATTTACATCTTCGTTTATACGATAATCAAAGCCAGCTTTCAATTGACCGGCAGGTCTTATTGACGATTTTTCAAACATCGTCATTCTTGTTCCACCAACTCCAATACCAACGTAAGGAGAAAAAGAAAAACTATCACTTTTCCAATAATGATAAACATTTGCCATTACAGATGCGTTTTCTACTTGGTCATGATTAATTACAGTTTTATACATATAAGTTTTTTATTAGTACTCTCACCAAGTCTTTTAGATACGAAACAGTTACTTGATTGCTTGATAAACCAATATTATCTACTTTTACAGAAGAGTACATCCCTTCCAATTCAGCTCTATAGCTATTATTGCCTAGTTCTCCTGTGTAACCAAACGTTACATTTGCAGCAAAAGGTGGGTTATAATCTCCTTTATACTTACTTATTAACTGACCTTCTGTTCTCTGAGCGTCTATGTCATTTATAGATACACGGTTATCATCTGTAGCATCTTTGCCTCCAATTTTTGCTTTCAACTTACCCAAGTTCAAATATTGACCGTAATATCCACCACCAAAGTAAAATCCTTCCGTTTCACTTGCAAAAGATTGTTGTGACAACAATAAAGCAAGTGCTGTCACTGCTAATGTTTTTTTACTCATCATGACTATTCCTCTAGTTAAAATAGCTAATCTAGTACTAATTAATTAAAAATGATTTAATATGAAAAAACTAATTATTTTCTAAGCTAAAAAATAGGTAAAATTAACCTCTATCCTCGATTTTATTGCCGTCTAGTTTGTCCTCATCTTCAAATTCATCCTTACTGTCTTCATCATCAAACCCATCACCACCTTCAAACTTATCATCAATATCCTCGTCTTCAAATCCATCTTCAATCTCTGGCTCATCGTATATTGCATCTTCAGTTTTAGCTTCAACAGGATAATCAGCAGCTTCAATAGCATTACTCTCTTCTTCATTACTAATCTTATCTTTGTTAGCAGCAGAAAAGACCTTGTTTGGATCATATGGCTCTTGTGTAGGCACACGTGTTGGTTTAATCAGCCTTCTTGTGAATGTGCTATCACTATAGTACAAAATTTTCTTTGACTTAATTGGATAAGTCGATTCTATCAAAATTATCTGATCATCACGTGGCAGCATAATAATTTCTTGAGGTAAGAGCAATGCTCTCTGTGTTTCAGAGATATGCAATGATCTTGATGCAGGATTCAAGTCTAAAAATTTAGGTTTATTTAATGATTCTTGTTGTACAGTTTTGTTTCCTATAAGCTGAGATATCAAATTAGCCGTTTCAATATTATTGGCTGCAAAAGTTATTCTATAGGTTGAGTTTGATAAAAAGGAGTTCATTCCTGCTTCTTCATATATTCCTTTAAGCTGTTCAGTATCTTGAACAATTAAAAATAACCTTACTCGATAGCCACGAAAGTATGCGATGCCCGTTTGAAATTGCTCCATTTTTCCAAGTGTTGGAAACTCATCCATTAAAAATAATACGCCGTAAGGCTCGTCATCCGATGGCAATTTTCTACATAAAAACTCAGTTGCCTGTTGGTAAAAAACCTGCATTAAAGGCCTGAGCCTAATTAAGTTATCAGGAGTTAAACCAACATAAACTGTAGTTTTCTTCTTTTTAAAATCCAAAATATTAAAATCACTTGATGCAGTTGCAGTATCGATCAATGGGTTTGCCCACAATTCAAGCGACGAGTTCATAGTTGACACAACACCTGATCTTTCTTTGTCAGCCTTTTGCAAAAAAGCTGCAATGTTCATATACGCTACCGGATGTATTATTTTACCCATTGTGTCCAAAACTACAGCAAGATTGTAAACTACGTCATCGCTACGCATCGTACGCACAACCTCACCAAAAGATTTAACTTTCTCTGGTGCAGCAAGTAAATATAGTACCACCCCAACAAATAAGCTTCTTGCTTCGTTTTGCCAAAAATCTTGTTCAGGCATGATTAGGTTAGCTATTTTTTGCACATCGTCAACCATCTGTCCAGGTTTTTCACTAATCCATTCCAGTGGATTATAACAATGGCTTACCCCATCTGGCTGCGCTGGGTTCCATACATATACTTTTTGTCCTTGTCGCTCTCGCCAACCACTTGTTATTTCATAGTTTTCTAATTTTATATCATGCACAATTACCGAATCATTCCAAAATAACAAATTAGGAATTACAAAACCAACACCTTTACCAGAGCCTGTAGGTGCAAAGAGCAATGCATGCTGAAACCCATCAGCAATAAAATATCCTCTCTTATCTTTACCAAGCAATAGACCTTTTTTGCTTCTTAATCCCGCTTTTCGTATGTCTTTCTCTGATGCCCACTGTGAATCTCCATGAAGTGATTCTTTCTTTTTAAATGGCCGCCACTCAATTAGTCTTTCTCTCACATTCCACAAAATAATCATCAAAAAAATTTGAGGCAGTAGAGAAGATACAACTAATTTAATTTTGAGCTCAAAGCTATATAGCTCTGGATGATACCAACAATATTGTATATGATCAAAAATTGTCGGCCAGAGAGCTTGAGGAAAAGGTGTCAAGCTAGGATTAATTGCTCTAAAATCTACACCATCTGGACCGTCAACAAACAGGTAGAATAATATACCAGACAAATAGAAGCAAAATTCAAGTATGCTAAAAGATACTACACCTCCTATGAGAATATTACGTAGGTGATTTCCATTACTCATAAACTACTTTTTCTTAACTTACGTATAAATTTAAGTATTTTCACTTGAAGATCTAGTAAATAATATCTCAGAAATGCTTCTTTTGCCTCCACTGGTTCTTTTTAGCTGAATAACAATATCAATTACATTTCTAATGTATGGTATGATCTGATCTGGGGGAATGCCAAGATTTGCTTGCATAACCATAAGTTTTATTTGCTCAAGAGCCATTGCCGGACTATCCGCATGAAGAGTTGATATTGACCCTGGGTGGCCAGTGTTTATTGCTCTAAGAAAACTAAAAGCTTCTGCTCCACGTAATTCACCAACTATTATCCTATCTGGTCTTAAACGTAAACATGCCTCTATCAAATCTTGAGTGGTCACTTTTGCCCTGCCTTGCCCTCCTTTAGAAACAATTAAATGGACTTTATTGGGATGATCATTCAAAACTATCTCCCTCGCATCTTCAACAGTAATAATTCTTTCTTCAGATGGAATAGCACACAAAGTAGCATTAGTAAAAGTGGTTTTACCAGTGGAAGTTCCACCACTAATTATGATATTTTTCTTACTTATTACAGCATATTCTAAAAACTCTTTTATTTTTTTTTGTTTCAGTAGCAAATCTAGGTGACGATCTACTGGATTATCGGTCACTCCTATAACAGTTTCAGAAAAAGCCCCCATTTTTTCATAATCATCCAATGCCAATTGCATAGAAGAAGGTTTACGAATTGAAATGACTACTTTATCAGGCTCACATGCTGGAGGAAACACTATCTGTATACGATAACCATTTGGTAATGTAGCTGAAAGCAGCGGTGTCTCTTCGCTCAGTTTTTGTTCTGTAGCTTGAGCAATCAACCTGCTAAGAGATTTTAAATGATTAAGATCAAATATTTCTAACTTTTCACATCTTATTTCACCGCGATTTTCAATCCATACTTCCTTCGGTTTATTTATTGATATTTCATTTACACCTTCCTCTTGAAATATCCCTTGTAATGGCTCCAAGTATGTATCAAGTGCAGCATAGTTCATTTCAGTTATTTAATATTGACTGTGGAGGAAATACTATATCTTGGTTAACAAATACTTTCAATGCAGTTCCTTGATTAACATAAATAGTTGGTTTTTTATCTACACTCCTATCAACTATATCTCGCATGTCTTTGGAAAAATCATTGATTGACTTCCCAATTGCTTCATCATAAACAGATTTGCTTCTTTTCTGAGTTTGCCTCAACAGTTGACGTACATCGTCTAAAGTTATACCGATATTGTCACTAGTAATTGTATCAACTCCACTAGCTCCAGAACTTTTTATCACACTTACTATTTCTTCCTTTATTATTCTCAGCAAATCCTGATCACTTTTAGCATTTCGAATTTTTTCAATAGCCCTAATACCCAATTTCCATTTTTCGTCTCCTACCTTCCCAACTTCAGTTTTTATAGAATTCTCCAATCTCTCAACAATAGCCCCTTTGAGAGAAGAAATATCTATTTCAGTTGCAGTAATAGACTTCACTGCATCCATGGCAGTTAGCGCATCGATAAGATTAGAGGCTTTTTGTCCTACAACAGCTGAACCAATCGAAACACCAGCAAGTGCCACTGAAGAGAATAATGCACTTGCTATTTTATTATCAACTATTCCAGCTATCCCTGCCCTTCCAAGCTCATCGGTACCAGATAATGCAATAGCAACATCTATACCATGAGGAAGAATGATTCTATTCCAATTTATGTTCACGCGGGCTTTTGCAACATTTGAGTCGAATGAATAACCACCTATTAACCTTGAACCTTTTGGTATTAAAATTGTATCACCAGTTTCTGCATAAACGTCTCTACTAACAACAGCACGGAGCATTCCTTGTAAGTCAGAACTTATTGCAGTTTCAAGAATAGCGTCAATAACCTTACCTTGAATAATCATTAAACCAAGCTTTCCAGCTTTGGTAGCTTTGCTCGATTGTGCTGAGGTATTGGATAAAACAGCATCTGTAGCTTTACCTTCCCTACTACTACCTGAAATTGCTAACATTTGTGCACTACGTCTGTCTCTAGGATAACCGCCACCCCCTATTGTAGGAAATGAAGTAGGCAAATTGCTAATAACATTACCAGAAGGAAAATTTTGCTTTGGTAAAACAGGTATATTTGACAAGGGAATTTCTTTTAGTTGCTCTTCTTTTTTTGTCACTTCCTCTTTTTTGATTTGTTTTACTTCTGGTATGACTTGTGGAATAGGAAGAGGAGGTAAGGGTGGCAAGAGATCAGTTACTACTCTTTCGGAAACTATTGCATTATCTGGAACTTGTTCTAACTTTCCTTTCAATTCTTGAATGTTTTGCTTTGTTTCCTCTTTTTTAACAATCTCTGGACCCTCTTTATTAGAAGGACTAAAATAAAGATAGTACACTCCACCAACTAAGAGCGCTACCATAACTATCATCAATGCCTTATAACCTTGATTAGAGCCAACTGTTACTACCTTGCTTTCTATCTCTGATTCATCTTCTACACTATTATGCCTTTCTTTACTCATATTATATGTACCAGAACTAAAGTGACCTATTTATAACTTCAACTTCACTACCTTCATAACGCATTAATAGCTTTTTATGTACTCCTTTTATTACAACATAATCATCAAATAACAGCCTTTTACAGGATTCGCCTTCTATAAAAATCTGAGGAATTTTATTACTATTTCTAAACTTTAAATAGGTTAAATAACCATCATCGAATAACTCAATTGGAACTATATCTACGTTACCACCTTCATCAATATATGTATAGTTGTACCTCGTATTATTTTCTTGTATTATTTTTTCTGGCTTTTCTGTAATGTATTGCATTTGAGTAGGTAAAGAAACCTCATCTAAATCAACATCAAATTCATCTTCTTCTTGAGGATAATAAAAACGTATTACGTAAGATATATCCTTTTCAACGGAATAATCATGATCCACTTTTTTAGCATCAGCATCAGCATCAGCATCTGGGTATTTATCGTAATTTGGTCTTGAAATTAGATCAAAAATGTAATTTCTCTTTTTAGTTGTCGTAATAATCATGTTAGTGCGACTACTGACTTCAAATGGCATGACAAGCAGTTTATTATCATAAGGATTAATTTTCCAACTTGATGCATCACCAACAGCAATATTTTTGACTTTTTCCCCTTCTGCAAACTCAATATAAGAATAGTAACCTTGACTAAAAATTACTGTAAACACCTCATTAGGGCTATATACAAAAGTCTTTATTCTACTATCTACAGAAATAGGTTTATTATTAATAGATGCATTTAAGTTGCCACTTATTAGTAAAGCTAAAACTAACAATATCCTACACATATTCATCATCTACTCTATATGAAATAACTTGAAACCCTAACGGGTTAATATATCTTTGCTGATCATTCATTTCAAGCGATGCATATTTATACGACATCACAACTATCTTATTTTTCCTTGAGGAATTTCCATCTTTTCGTGTAAATTCTATAGAAAATCTCACTTGAAGAGCATCATTACCTAATTTTTGAATTGAACGAATTTTCAACTCACCTTTAGCATCTGAATATAAATTAAAAAGGTCATTCATATTCTGCGATTTTATATAATTGCTAAATTCACTATATACACTAGGCGAAGAAAACAACCTTACTTTTGTATAATAATTATAATTATAATTATATGGGTCAAAAACCTCCCTTGCTTTTATATACTCTGAAATAAAATAATCGTTCAGCGTTTCATTTGCAGAATATTGTTTTACTGTAACAGGATCAACCAATTGCACTATTCCTGACTTTTTATCAATTTCTATAACGAATGGCTCAATAGTGCTACTTGTGCTAATTTTAAATATAGCTAATATGCTTATAGAAATTGCAACTAGTAATATTAATGTAAATAAAAGTAAAGTATTTCTCTGAGCAACAACTGTGCTATAGCGACTTGAATTCCAATTTATATCCTTATTCAATGACTCATTACTTTTTTCTTGTTTTAAAAATTTCAGCATCTCAATATTCTTAAAAATCTTAACTTATATTAATTAACATAGCAAGCTAACAAAGTAGTTATAACAAAAAAGCTAATAAACCCTTAATCCATGGTCTAACTTGCCAAATTTTGTTTCCATATATGAATCATTATATTCATTGCGTTCCATAATAAGTGGTACACACTTTGTAACTTCTATACCGTTATTTTTCAACTCTGATAACTTTCTACCATTGTTTGTAAGTAATTGTATTTTGTTAATGTTCAATTTCTTAAGTATTTTAGCTGCAACAGCAAAGCTCCTTTCATCATCTTCAAAACCCAATACTATATTTGCATCAACAGTATCAAGATTATATTTTCTTTGCATACTGTATGCTCTTAACTTATTAGTTAAACCAATGCCTCTCCCATCTTGCATCAAGTATAATATAATGCCATTCCCAAAGTCGGTCATTATTTGAATCGCTTGATGTAACTGGCTTCTGCAATCACATGATAAGCTGTCTAATAAGTCTCCTGTATAGCATGAAGAATGAATTCTCACTAATGGCTCATTATCTTTATCTGGATTGCCAATGATAATTGCATAATGTTCTCTTCCGCCACTTTTGGTTCTATAAGATATGATATCTACTTCTTGAGTCTGTTTTAAAAATAATGATGTTTTGCACACTTCATACACACTATGATTTTGTTGAAAATCATTCACAAGTAACGTATTTAGTGCAATAATGTCATTTTCTTCACACCAATTTCGCATTTCATGTTTATTCTCAAAAGTCATATCAGCCACTAACGCGTATGGCAATAATTCTGAGAACTTAAGCAAGGCAACAGCATACGCATCTATTGTCTTTGAGCATTGCAACTCTTTTATCCAATCTTCCTTTGAACAGTTTATTAAATGGAGCAGTTCATCAAAATTGCTTATCAACAGACGTTTGCTACTATGTTCTTTACTCTGACATATGTATTTTACCTTACTTGCAGTCAAAGTAACATACACATTACCTGATATAAGCTTATATTGACTAAATAAATTTTTTTCTAAAGTTTCAGCAGCAGCAAGCAATAGATAGTTATTTTCATCATCATATATTAAAATTGGAAGACCACGCCTGACTTCACTGATGGCCCTTTCTACTTTATTTCTACTTTGATTTCCTATAAACATTTCACCTACACCAAACAACTTGGTGCGGTCGAGAAGACTTGAACTTCCAAGGCTTTGTGAGCCACAGCGACCTCAACGCTGCGTGTCTACCAATTCCACCACGACCGCACTTTATTCTAGTTTCTATATAATTACTTTAAATTACTTAATCATTTTAGGGTTTTTCATCTAAAGTGTCAATCTGATACTAGGATAATTTAGGAAATGCCTGTATAATTTAACTATGAATTTTATGGTTACAAACTTTAATCATTTAAGATAATCTTACTACTAATTCTTAATTTAGGTCTTTATACAAATGAAAATAGCTAATATCTTCATTTTTTTAATTCTATCTCTTACAATTAGCTTTTACCCCACTCATGCACAAATATTGTACACATGGTCTCAAATCATTCCAGAAAATAAATTAAGCATACGTGCGATTATAGACAATAACATGTGTCCCATTGCTTACGTCGATAATAAGGAAGTAGAAATGCTAAGTCGCAGCTCAATTAACAATACCGAAACAGTTTGTGAACTGATAGTAGAAACAAATGCTCAAAACATTAGTATTGACAATATAAAAGTTCCCGTATTAGCGGAAAAGATCAGCAAAATTGCCTTCATTGGCGATACAGGATGTAGAATAAATATGTTATTTCAGCAAGAATGTAATTCTGTAGATAGCTGGCCTTTGAAAAAAAATTTAGATTCAATCGCTTTTCATAAACCAGATTTAATTATCCATGTTGGTGATTATCATTATAGACAAACAAAATGTAGAAACACAAAAAAGTGCGGCGATATTTATGGATATAGCAAAGAAGCTTGGTACGCTGATTGGTTTGAGCCTGCAAAAGATATTTTAACACAATCTCCTTTTCTTTTTGTTCGTGGAAATCATGAGAGTTGTAATAGAGGTTATGAAGGATGGTTCAGATATTTAGATTCATACCCCTTTTCCCCTCAAAAATGTGAAGATCTTATTTCCAGTTGGTTCTTAGATGCTGGGCCGATGAAGTTTTTTATCTTCGACTCTTCATCCGGTGAGGAAATTTTTACAACCCAAAGCACAGTTGATGCTTTTGAGAGGCAGTTTGATAAATTGATACAAGATAAGCCCACGTGGTTTTTGACTCATAAACCACTTTGGAGATCTCCAAAAAAAGAATTTTTGACATTAAAAAGTCATGGTAATTTTACACAAATTGAAGCTTTTGGAGATAAATTTCCAAGCAATGTTACTACCATAGTTTCTGGCCACATTCATATAGCCCAGATTTTATTAATGGATAATGTTCCAGATCAGATTATAGTTGGAAACGGCGGTGCATTATTACACGCTCAAGATCAAGAACCTGTTTATCAAAACGTAGAATTTAACTATCCAAATAGTAGAAATTACTTAGCACACGAAGTTAGAAACTTTTTCGGCTTTGGCTTTGCAATATTAGGTTTAGACGATCACAAATTTACTTTCTATAACCAAGATAATAAGGAAATGTATTCTGCAAACCTAACGAAAAACTTTAAACTTAAAACAAATTAAAATTAGGACTATTTAAGGACGCAGAAAAAACGTGCTGAGCTTAAAAAACTCATAGCAACAAAAAACACTGAAATTCTTGTATATATCGACTAATCTGGAATTGATAACACAAAAGTCAGCGTATTAGTATGATTGCAGCTTTGAATAAGGGAAAAATTATGGCGCCTATGATTTTTGAAGGCTACTGCGATACAGACGTTTTTAATAGCTAGTTCAAACTTTTTGCTGGGTGATTTTGGATAATGCAACTTTTCATAGAAAATAAGTGAATTTGTTAAAAGTGTCAGTGCTGAAGTTATATATCTGCCTCCACATTCTCCTGATTTTAATCAAACCATTGGTTTGTTATAAAAAATTGAGCCAGAAAGAATATCCAGCTATTCGAACTATTAGAAAAAGAGCTATATATGAGCATGTTTTAGCACAGACATTATTTTTGTAACTAGGCAAATGCAATCAGTATTAGCGGCTTGAAAGGATATCAATTAATAAAGAAATGCATCTAAAGTAATCACTTAACTAACGGCAAAGTGATACCATGTTGGTTCATATATTTTCCTTTCATATCATCATATGATTTCTCGCATTCACTTTCGCCGCTTAAAAACACAAATTGGCATGCGCCTTCATTAGCGTAAATTTTTGCAGGAAGTGGAGTGGTGTTCGAGAATTCAAGTGTGACGTGACCTTCCCATCCAGGCTCTAAAGGTGTGACGTTTACTATAATACCACACCTTGCATAAGTTGACTTACCAACACAAATTACCAGTACATTCCTTGGTATACGAAAATACTCCACTGTGCTGGCAAGTACAAAACTATTTGGTGGGATTATACATACATCTGTTTCCTTATCTATGAAACTATTCTCAGAAAAATTCTTGGGGTCTACAATAGCTGAATTAACATTAGTAAAAATCTTAAACTTATTACTAACTCTTGCATCATAGCCATAAGATGATAATCCGAAAGATACAACACCCTTACTGCTTTTATGATTCACAAAAGGCTCTATCATTCTAGAGTTTTCAGCCTTTTCCCTTATCCATTTATCTGGCATAACTGCCATAATTGTCCTTTAAAGTTTTGTAATACTTATAATAATATGTAATAGAATTTAAATGTAAACCTGAATTAGCGTTACACTCTGGAATGGCAAAGTTTCCAGTATAAACTACCTATACAAAAATAAATTGGCAATATTTCAAGCCTGCCAAGCAGCATCAAAAACGATAGAAATAGCTTTGCTTGTAATAGTCTAGACTTGATCTGACAAGCAAACAAAGTAAGATAAAAATATAGACAAGTTTTAAAGGAGTGTCAGATATGAATACAACACAAGAAAAAATACTAAAACCAAAGTTGGGATTGCTAGAACTTGCAAAGCAATTAGGAAATGTATCACAGGCGTGTAAAGTAATGGGATATTCAAGGGATACATTTACCGCTTCAAAGAACTGTATGAAACAGGAGGAGAAGAGGCTTTACACGAGATAAGCAAAAGCAAGCCATTGTATGCAAATAGAGTGTCGGAGGATATAGAAAAAGCAGTAGTTGAAATAGCAATAGAGTTTCCAGCATACGGACAAGAAAGAGCAGCAAACGAACTGAAAAAGAGAGGAATTCTCATCTCTGCAAGTGGAATAAGATCAGTGTGGCAAAGAAACGATCTTGAAAATTTTAAAAAGAGGTTAAAGGCATTAGAAGCAAAAGTAGCTCAGGATGGTATCATTTTAACAGAAGAACAGATAACAGCTCTAGAAAAGGCTAAGGAAGAAAAAGAGGCCCATGGAGAAATTGAAACAGAGCATCCAGGATACTTAGGTAGCCAAGACAGTTATTATGTTGGTAATATC
>NZ_QJHA01000046.1:0-47334 GCF_006334525.1 Wolbachia endosymbiont of Leptopilina clavipes | reverse complement strand
TGCAAAGCCTTCAGCGTATTAATCAAGCAATCGAAACGATAGAAAATAATGCAAATCTACAGAATTTTATTAATGATCTAAAAAGTAAGAATGGCATATGCCATATAATGGGATTGATATCAGATGGCGGTGTTCATTCGCATCAAAAGCACATTTCAGCTTTAGCAAACAAGATATCACAGCGCGGAATTAAAGTTGTAATACACGCATTTTTAGATGGCAGAGACACACTGCTAAATTCAGGGAAAAGATGCATTCAAGAATTTACAGAAAGCATAAAGGAAAATGATATAAGAATCGCCACTGTCTCTGGGCGTTATTATGCTATGGACCGTGATAATAGGTGGGAAAGAACAATTGAAGCTTATGAAGCCATCGCATTTGCAAAGGCGCCTCGTTATGATGATGCAGTATCGCTTATTGATGAAAATTATCAAAATAATATAACCGATGAATTTATCAGGCCCGCAATAATAGGAGATTATCAAGGTATAAAACCAGAAGATGGATTGCTATTGGCTAACTTTCGTGCTGATCGAATGATACAATTGGCAAGTATTTGTCTTGGTAAAGCAGGCTATACTGAAGTGGCAAAATTCTCTTCAATTTTAAGTATGATGCAATATAAAGCGGACTTAAAAATCCCTTATCTCTTTCCTCCTGAATCTTTTGCCAACACTTTGGGACAGATAATAGAAGACAATAAATTACGGCAACTGCGCATTGCAGAAACTGAGAAATATGCGCATGTGACTTTCTTTTTTAATTGTGGAAGAGAAGAACCTTTTTCTGGTGAAGAAAGAATACTAATTCCTTCACCAAAAGTTAAAACTTATGATTTGCAGCCTAAAATGTCAGCCTTTGAGCTCACAGAAGAGCTTGTAAAAAAAATTCATTCTCAAGAATTTGCGCTGATAGTTGTAAACTACGCTAACCCTGATATGGTGGGACACACAGGTAATATAAAAGCAGCCGAGCAAGCTGTGCTTGCTGTAGATGATTGCCTTGCAAAAGTACTCAGCGTTGTCAAAGAAGTGGGTAATACTGCACTCATTGTTACAGCAGACCATGGTAATGTGGAATGTATGTTCGATGAAGAAAATAACACACCTCACACAGCGCACACTCTAAATAAAGTTCCATTTATTATATCTTGTGAAAATTTAAAACTGAGAGATGGAAAATTATCTGATATTGCTCCTACTATTTTACAGCTACTTGGACTCAAAAAGCCAAATGAAATGACAGGTAGTTCGTTGATTGTATAATTTTTCGTATTACTCTCTATTCACAACTGTTGTAGTTTGAGACACCGGAAGGGTGCTATTCAAACAGCCCCTTGTCGTTTAGGTAGCCCATTCGGTGTCATCTCAGTGCTTGACGCTGGAATGTCTTTGTTGCATCACTCTTCGGATAATAGGTAACGTGGAATAAATTCATGAAGCTATCTCAAATTTAGCCATGCCTATATCAGTAAATTTGTTAAGCAAATAACACTTGAGTAGCAGTTCTCTCTCACGATTAACCTCAGATTTGTTTCTAAAACTAAAACCAAATGTTTGCTTCAGTCGCAAGAAAAAACTTTCTATATAAGATCTCTTCCCATAATTTATCTCTTTTTTCCACCTCTTCATACCATCTTCATCATATGACTTTATGAGCTTGATTGTAGAATTTCTCTCATCCATATAATCCAACTTTGGATGCTCTACTGCATTATTTTGCGGAGGAATCCTTGTCTTTATGTCAAGCTCATCGCACAGTTTGTATAACTTCTTTCGATTATATGCCCTGTCTGCATATAGTGTGCTTATATTATATTTAACATCAATCCTTGCAATAAGATCACATGCTCCATAGTGGTCAGAATAAACTCCGCCACTGTATTTTGCTGCTATAACTTTTTTGCTACCTATCTCTAGCATTACATGCAGTTTTCTTGTTTGCTCATAGCGGCGATACTTTCTATCTGTACCATTTGCCTTGCTATGACCTGGAATATTATTGTAGATCAGTACTATCTATGGCAATCTCAATATCTTCTGTATTATTTTTATCATGTCTTCGATCATTAATTTTGATGTTAAGTTTTTTTAAGCCTTCTTGAGGCCTGGGAATAGCTAATAACTTGCAAGTTTTTCCTTACTTGCTCAAGGTACCCTGCTATAAATCCCGCTGTTTGTCTCAGACCTATTCTAAATAAATAAGTTATTATGTGAACCAGAATCACGACCTTATCGCTATAAATATAGTTGCCACCAGCCATTTTTGGACCTTTTTCGTACCAATTTTCTATGGCATCATTGACGTAATAAAAAATATTTCCCCTCTCTTGGAGAAATTTGTTATATTCATGGCAGTTACTGACTCTCATTTTTTGTGGCATATTTTTCTTTAGTAGGTTAAATGCTTGTCTTATAGTGAATTTTGTCAGTAACTGCCAGTTCTTTTTATTTGACCTATGCAACAAAGCCATTCCAGTGTCAAGCACTGGAATGACACCATCATAAAGGAACTAGTGTTAGCTACTTGAATGATATTACATAGATATGCTTTAACTTAACCCAACTTTTAAATTTTTCGCTGTTAGTACTAATGATTCATCAAAGAAGCTATTAATATCACCAATACTATCTATATTTTTCACACTGATAGATTGGTTAATTCTTTTAACTAAATTGGATAAAACTTTGTTAGGGCCAACTTCAACAAACTTATTAGTGCCATGGCTTGTCATATATAAAACCATCTCTCTCCATCTTACTCTACTTACAACTTGCTTAGCGAGCAAAGCTCTTATGATCTCTGGATCACTTTCTTCCTTAGCTGTAACGTTTGATACAAAAGGAATCGAAGGGCGAGTTATGTTGATGCTTTTTAAAAATTCCAGAAGTTTTTCATCAGCAGGTTTCATAAAAGATGAGTGAAAAGGCCCACTAACTTGTAATTTTATCATTTTCTTGACACTTGAGTTTTTGAATAAATCAGGTAAGACCTCAAGAGCCTCTGCAGTACCACTCACCACTACCTGCCCACCACCATTATCGTTTGCAATTTCACAATCAATTTGAGCTGATTTTAATATACCTTCTACTTCGCTTATTTCTGCTCCAAGTAGCGCAACCATTCCACCTTTACATTTCAGTGAAGCTTCATGCATTGCTTCGCTACGAACTTTTAGCAATTTGACCGCAGACTCAAGCGTCAATGCCCCTGCAGCACACAGCGCTGCATACTCGCCAACTGAATGCCCACAAACATACTGAACGCTGTAAAGAGATTCACCAAATACGTGCTTCATAACACGTAGCGTTGCAATTGACACTGCCATTATAGCTGGCTGAGCGTTTTCCGTGATGGTTAATTTCTCAATAGGGCCATTGAAAATCAAATGAGACAGCTTTCTACCCAATATGTCATCTACTTCATCAAATACGTTCCTTGCAACTGAAAATTCATCATATAAGCTCTTTCCCATTCCTACAAATTGGGAGCCCTGACCAGGAAAAGCAAAAATCATAAAAAATTTTTCATTCTTCATTGAGAATACTACTTTATTTATTTTTTGTCAATATTTCACAATAATGATTGACCAAATGAACCAGATTCACTAAAATCTTAGCTGGTAAGAAATTTGTAAGAACAATGGCAGAAATCGATTATCACAAAGTTACTATAGTTATGACAGATGGTCAAGAGTTTGAAACTTATTCCACTTATGGAAAAGAAGGTCAAAGAATAAAGCTTGATAGAGATCCTCTTACTCATCCTGCATGGACTGGAAGTTTGACAAGCGGTTCAGGGGAGAAGGATAGTAAAATAGCTAAGTTTAATGATAAGTACGGGAGTCTTTTTTAGTTCCCCCCCCCTCTTTGATTTAACATGTATAAATATAAAAATGTAGGCTATATTGCTTCTTCGTTACCCAAGTCTCAGGAAGTATCTAAACTACTACAGAAACTCAATTTTATCAATATAGCAGAAGCAGGTAAGCATGAAGTTGATCTGCTGATAGTTGTTGGTGGCGATGGTTTTATGCTACGCACCCTACACAACTACGTCATAGGAAATAAAGATATACATGTGTATGGAATAAATACCGGTAACGTCGGATTTTTGATGAATAAATGCTTTGAAGATCTAATTGATCATATAGAACATGCAGTTCCTACTCAGCTAACTTTACTAAAAATGGAAGCCACAGACATAAGTGGCAAAAAACACCATTACATCGCAGTAAATGAAGTGTATGTCTTTAGAAATGCAAATCAAATAGTGGAGATGAATATTACCATTAATGATAAGCTAAAAGTAGAAAAATTCAGAGGAGATGGAATTATATTGTCTACCCCAACAGGTAGCACTGCATATAACTTCTCTGCCGGTGGGCCAATCTTACCACTTAATTCAAATTTACTTGCACTGACTTCCATTAATAGCTACTACCCAAGGCGTTGGAATGGAGCGCTAATCTCAAATGATACAATAGTGCAAATTGATATCAATGATGTGAAAAATCGTCCAGCACTTGTAGTATCAGATTACAAGGAATTTCACGAAATATCGCAGGTAAAAATACAGAAAGATCACGAAAATACAGTCACTCTACTTTTTGACAAAGATTGCCCTTTGAATGAAAGGATCTTTGATCAGCAGTTCTTATACTAATATTTATTCTTAAATTAGTATTCACTATATCTTAATAACTATAGCGTAATAAACATAACATTGTAATTAATTTTGGAGCGAATATGCCTGGATCAGGAAATAAAGATAACGTCACACTGGCTTCTCATACAACGGTGAGTGAAAATAGTGCAGCAACTCCACCAACACCAGCACCTAGAAACACAGCGTTACAAACAAATTCGGCTAGCGAATCAAGCTCTGATGAAGAAAGGCAAAAAGAATCGAATGTTGCAAATACAGAAACTATTTATGCATCCATAGAGCCAAATACAGAATCTCCAAAAAAGAGTCGTGATAATCAAACAGATAGTCAACATCCAACTCTAAGCAGATCAGTTTCACAAGAAACGGAATTTAATGAACCTTGTAATAGGAATGAAAGTGAAAAAAAACCTTTTGAAAATCTCAGTCAGCATAGCGATACACCTTCAACTTCTCCGCCATCATATAAGAAAGACGGCTCTGAAAATTCTTTGCTTGGAGATAATAAAAAAACAAACAGATTTTTACAGAAAGTAAAATATACGATGCAAAAGAAGAAAGTTACAATGCCTTTCGTAGGTCTTATTACGGCATGTTGTATTACGTCAATCGTTTTAGCTGTGAAGCAAAGAGAATTCATTGGATTCATCGGCAGCGTAAATCCTGTTACTATATTCGGCGTGGTATTAGCGTCTTGTTTAGTCTTGGGAATTACGTGGGAACTTATGCAAGCAGTCCGTACTAAGGAGCACAAGATTACAAAAAGAGACACTCAAGAAGTTTTAGGTGAGATATTAGATACACTTAAGCAAGATGAGAAATGCATCAAGTCTTTGGTATTAAAATATAGCAACGGTAATCGTGTTTACTTTACGTTTCACTCTCTTCCAGAAAAAGCAAAAAGTAATTCAAACATCGTAGAACTTACAGGCCAGCCAATCTATTACAAGAGTAAAGTAAATTCATTAATCAATGATAGAATATGGCTTCCTATCTTAGGAACAGTTCTTATTACTGGAAACATAACCTTCCCTTTAGCACTTTATTCAACAGGTGGTTTGAGCAATATAGTAAGTTCATACACAAATCCTACTATTTACTGGCCAATCGTTGCAATTTCAGGCACTCTACTGCTTTTCACTTTAGCTTGCACAATTCATCATTGGAGCAAAACTGATTTTAAAGATTATTTGTTATTACATAAACAAAATGCTAATAGTGAAAATCCTAATGAAACAGCTATTAAAACTGTAAAAAGCAGTCAAGAAAAGATTAGTTCAAAATTGTTACAAGTAGTTGCTGAACGATGTGGCCATCCAGATATTACTTATATTATTAATTAAATCTGGCTCGTACTTCTTTTTATCGCTATTCCAGTACTGTAACTGCAACGTTTTGAAGATTTACACTTGCTAAGACCTTGCTATTTTGATAGCTTGAGATGATAAAAAGGAAGGGGTTTGTTTATGAAAAAAGGTTTAATATTTATATCTTTAGTAGCGGCTTTATTGATAGTCGTTAATTTTTTATATAAAAATAGCGGAATTGATGATTCACAAGTAGTAAACGTTTATTCATCTCGTAAAGAAGAATTAGTACATAGTTTGTTTGATGATTTTACAAAAACCACTGGCATCAAGGTACGTTATATCATTGACGATTATTCCCAATTGCTTTTACGTATGGAAAATGGCGGTGAAGCTGATTTGTTTTTAACTGCAGATGCGGTGAATTTGATTTTAGCCAAAAAAAGAGGGCTCTTATCTCGAGTGGATTCAGAGACTCTAAAAAATGCCATACCTGCAAAATTTAGAGATAATGAAGATTATTGGTTTGGTCTCACAAAAAGAGCTAGAATATTGGTTTACAATAAAGAATCAGTAGATCCTAAGGAATTAAGTACCTATGAAGATTTGGCGAATGAAAAATGGAAAGGGAAAATATTAGTACGCTCTTCCACAAGTCCATATAACCGATCATTGATCGCTTTTATGATTGCAAAAAATGGTTTTGAAAAAACAAAAGAATGGGTGAGTGGAATTGTAAGCAACATGGCAAGAAAACCAAGCGGTGGTGACACAGATCAAATTTATGCTGTAGCCGCTGGTGAAGGCAATGTTGCAATAGTAAATAGCTACTACTTTGCAAGAATCCTTTCATCAGAAAATAAAAAGAATATCACAGAAAAGTTAGGAGCTTTCTTTCCGAGTGACGGTGTAATGGTGAATATTAGTGGTGCAGCAGTAACAAAAAACGCAAAACACAGAGAAAATGCCATAGCTTTATTGGAGTTTTTTGTAAGCAAACAGGCTCAAGAGATATATGCTAAAAAAAATCAAGAATATCCTATTGTTGAAGGTATTGAAACTTCTGATGTGTTAAAATCTTGGGGAAATTACCTACAAAGTACTCTGCCTATAAGTGAGCTTGAGAAGCATCTCTTTGAGGCTGTTATGATAGCAGATGAATGTAAGTGGAAATAAAATTTTATAGCTTCCTTCTACTTTACTTTAGAGTTGTGTAATTGAAATTAAGAAAGTAGAATAAGCTCAAAAAAGGAGCTATGGACAAGAGAAGGAATTTATTAAATATCTCAGACCTCACAATCGGTGATGTAGAAAATATAACTAAATTAGCCAACCAATACCTTGAAGAAAAAGTTGAAAATAGCCATGTTCTGAAAAATAAAATAGTTATAAACCTATTCTTTGAAGATTCAACACGTACGCTCGCATCTTTTGAAATAGCAGCAAAAAGCCTTGGAGCAAATGTTATAACTTTACCAATAAAATCTTCTTCTATTAACAAAGGGGAAGATCTAAAAGATATGATAAAAACACTAAATGCAATGAATCCTGACTATATGATAATCAGGCATAAAAGTAGTGGTATTATTAATACATTGGCAAAGCATGTCAACTGCTCGCTAATCAACGCAGGCGATGGAAGCAGTGAACACCCAACTCAAGCTCTTGCAGATTATCTCGTAATTATCAGTCATAAAAAGCAAATAAAGGACCTAAAAGTTGTAATATGTGGAGATATCTTGCACAGTAGAGTTGCAAGATCAAATATAAGATTGCTAAAAATGTTTGGAGCAAAAATAAGCTTGGTTGCTCCACCAACTTTGATTTGTAAGCATCTTCCTGAAGTATATTCACTTCACTATTCATTAATCGAAGGTATAAAGGATGCTGACGTAATTATGCTTTTAAGATTGCAAAAAGAGCGCATGAATAATAATTATTCAGAAAAAGAATATTTTCACTTGTATGGACTTGATGCACAAAAACTATCGCACGCAAAACCAGATGCAATTGTTATGCACCCAGGACCAATAAATAGAGGTATCGAAATTAGCAATGATATAGCAGATTGTGTTATTTTACAGCAAGTAAAGTTTGGATTAGCAACGCGTAAGGCAGTACTGCACTATTTAATAAATGTTTAAGTTAAAAATTAATGTTTAAGGAATTTTAGACATAATGACCCTCCTATAAAGAAAAGATTTAGAAAAATATAACACACCTTATGACAGAAATTAAGCGTACGTGTACGCACTGAAGTAGACTGTGCTATATTTTTTATTGAGAAATTAATTGAAAAGTCTGCAGACTTGAATAAGGTGGATTTCGAGCTCTAAAATACCCTCATTTTTACTGATAATAATCAACTTACCAAATGTGTCAAGTATTTTTTTGCATTTAATTTACAACTACGAACGTTTATTTGCAAAAAATACTATAAACATAAAATGATAGATGTCATAAAAGTAGCCAGCACTGGCATCCAGTTAAATTTGTGAGTTAAAAGTTATGCTAAAATATAACGTTTCTAATGATGATGGAAAATGGATCCCAGTGTCGGAGCACTGGGATGACATTGTTTAGTACGCAAATTACCACAATGTTCATACAGCTGTATACTGATTTCTTTAATGTCCGTACAGTTGTATGTCAGCTACTCGAATGGCAATTTCAGATAAAACCTAGATAAAAGAGAAAATAAATTTTTACATAATCATATTTGTACAATAACTAAAGCACTTTTTACTGTAGATTAATCATTTGATTATAGTATCATTTTAATTAAGCCTATATTTGCAATGTTTATGAAATATAAAGCATTCTTCATACTATTAATTGTTATATCTAACCTGCTTGCTGCAGAACAGCCTGAAGAAAATAAAAATGAAAGCAGTATAAATCAAGAAGACGTATCGAAAAGCAACACTGATGCTGAAAAAACTTCTCCGCTTCTGAGCGAACTCAAAGAAATCACAGACCCAACAAATGTAATCAATGAAGAAGTACCTTCAAGTAATCAAACAAACCTACAGTCTGAAGAGGAGACTAATATAAAAGATACCAAAGCTCTAACAAGTCCTTTATCAGAAGAAAAAAAAGAAGAACCTGAAGAGAAGAAAATCAGTCACAATAATCAAACAAACCTACAGCCTGAAGAGGAGATTAGCAAAAAAGACACCGAACTTTCAACAAGCCAATTAACAGAGAAAAAGAAAGAAGAACAGCCTGACAATATAACACCTGTGAACAAAGAAAATGAAGAAAGCGAAAAATGGACAAAGCTAAACAAAGAAATAAAAAAACATAAAAGCAAGTCTATATATAAAAGACAATATGATAGCCTAAATGAGCACCTTCCTAAAACTATATTTACTGATGATTACAGTAAGCAATTTTTTTACTGCATCAAGAAGGGCAACTTAATTTGTCTAAGAGGAGTAATAAATAAGCTAGAAAAAATTGGATTAACAATTCAAGAAATACTAAGATTTAGAAATAAATTGGGTGATACTCCTCTAATTTATGCAGTGAAACAAGGTGAAATAGACACAGTTCGCTTTCTCTTATTACAAGGTGCTGATCCTAGAGTAGTTGATAATAATTTTAAGTCCCCTATTGAAATAGCAATCGAAAGGAATCAGATCAACATAATAAACGCAATTGCCGAAATGATGCCATACCTTTTAGAGGATAAAGAAATAAACAATCAAGAAAACTCAGAGATGTATAACTTTGCTATAAAAACAAAAGAAAACACGCGTGATGCAAAAGATAATTAGACTTTTGATATTAATTTTAGTTGGTCATTTATGCTATGGAGATGATGCAATCAATGATTTTTTAAGCGCTCTGCATGATGTAAAATACGTATCTTACAACACAAAAGATTTTGCTAAATTTTTAGTACAGTGTAATAAAGCCAGCATACCACAAGATTTTAAGAAAGGTTTTGGTCCTAATTTAAATGGTGCTAATTTTAGTCAATTGTATTTAAGCAAATCTATTTTTGATGGAGTAAGTTTAATTGGTGCCGATTTTTCTAACACCGATTTATCAGATGTGTCTTTTATCGATGTTGATTTACGTGGTGCCAATTTTTCCAGTGCTAATTTACATGGCGTTAAAATAAAAGGCACAAATTTAAGTTTTTCAAAATTTGCTTCTACAAATTTAACAGATATCATATTTGATCAGTCTAATATCAGTTATGCTGATTTTATCAATTCTAATCTCAACAAAGTAAGTATGCGTAATATAATTGGTTTGCATACCAAGTTTTTGAATGTAAAAATGAATTTCTCCAATTTATCAAACTCAAGTGCCAGCTACATCAATTTTAGTGATAGTGAAATAAACGACACTGTTATGCAGAAAAATAATTTCGACAACGCAAGTTTCTTTGGAGTGGATGCACATAAGCTCAAGGTACAATTTTCTTCATTAAAAAATGCTAACATATATGGTGCAGAAATAAAAAAATCGGATTTTACAGGTAGCAATCTTTCGAACGCCTATTTTAATGCTTCTATTATAGTTGATAGTAACTTTGAAAAAGCCAATTTAAGCAATTCACAAATTTCCTATGTGAAAGGGGATAATTCAAACTTCATTAAATCTATACTAAATGGTTCCAAGATAAAACATGCATATGTTTTCGAAGCAGACCTTCAGGATGCTGACTTATCTAATATTGATTTTAGTTTTAGTGAATTGTATAAAGTTAACGCCTATGATGCTAACATTTGTCACGGAAAGTTTCATAATACTAAAGTTGTGAATTCTGACATGAATGGTTCGTTCTTTGACCATTCATTGTTTACCTCTGCAAAAATAGAAGATTCAGATCTTTCCACAACTTCAATGTATAAGACAAAAATTAAAGACTCTCAAATTTATAATAGTACTCTTTCCCACCATAATATGGATTCGAGTGAGATAGAAAATTCAATATTCTTCAAATTATTAGCTGATAATTCGAGCTGGTCTAAGTCAAAAGTCACTAATTCAAACTTTATTGAAAGTGATTTCAAATCCTCCGTGTTTTATGATAATGCCTTTAGAAAGACTAGTTTTTTTCTTAGCAATTTGAGTAATTCAACAGTGAGTGATGTCTCTTTCCTCTCTTCAAGCATATATAAAAGTTCAATTGCTGATATTCATTTAACAGATTGCAAATTTGATAATTCAATTTTGATTGACAATCAAGGACAGACAAAAATTACAAATCTAGAGAATGCCATAACTTCAATTAAAGATCTGCAAGAGAAAATATCGCAGGGCAAAAAATTTGATGTAAATTATTCTTACTTTGAGTTTAAGGATATGAATTTAGAAAATGCTAATTTTTCTAATTCAATATTAAGTAGAGCAAAGTTTGTAAACGTTAATTTGAATAAGGCAAATCTTGAAAAAGCCGATTTACGTTATACTGTCTTTGATAATTCCTCTCTTATTGATGCCAATTTATCAAATTCTAATTTAGAGGGCTCTAGTCTTTTAAACTTTGATTCAAAAAATACAAAGTCTTAAAAAAGCTCTATAATGTACTTGTTAAATAAAGAAAAATGACCGTAAAAAATGAGGGCATAATACTGATTCTATCCTCTCCTTCTGGAGCTGGAAAAACTACTATATCAGAAAAATTACTTGAGCAATCAACTGATTTAGTTATGTCTGTTTCTATGACTACACGCAAACCTCGTCCCGGTGAAGTAAACGGAAAAGACTATTTTTTCGTTACTGAAGAAAAGTTTCACGAACTATGTAAGGCTGGTCAAATGCTTGAATATGCCAAAGTTTTTGAGAATTTTTACGGTATACCAAAAGATTTTATAGAACAAAACCTGAGCAGTGGAATAAGTGTTTTACTGAATATAGATTGGCAAGGAGCATTTCATTTGTTTGAAATCTTAAGAGAAAAAGTTGTAAGTGTTTTTATACTACCTCCCTCAATGGAAGAGCTTAGACTGCGTCTACAAAGGCGTAATAGTGATGATGAAATTGAAATAGAGCGTAGATTAGCCGAAGCGCAAAAAGAGATAAGTAAAAGTAATAAATATGATTACGTAATAATTAATGATGATCTTGATAAAAGCGTAGAAGAAATAAAATCAATACTAAGTAAAGGAATGCTTAAAAAATTAGAAGAAAAATCAAGTTTGAAAGATCTATAAAAACATTGGTTTGTCTCTTTCAGAGCACTCATGCTTCACAGTTTAGCCACATTTATTATTTTTTAAGATAAAATAGTTAAAATAGTAGACAAGTGCTAAAGTGGGGATTTGACTATGACAATAGATTTTCTAATAGAAACTAGTTTTCTGCCTTTTCACCTATATTTCGATAACATCTAGCTCAATTTAAAAGTTTAATACAATTCGTTAACGCCAAATAGCTTTTAATATTGAGGTTTTAATATGAGTATAGATCTAAGTGTATCAGTTACTAATGCAAACAAACTAGATAAACATATAAACAAAAATGAAAAACAAGATAAAAAAGACAAGCAATTGTATAATATTATAGAGAGAAAGGTAAAAAAAGAAAAACATCAGCATAAAAAACCAGGAAGTCGAGATGGAACACTCAAGGAATGTAAAAGGTTATTTAAGGAAGGCGCTAGTCCTGAAGTATTAACTAAATTAGAAGAATCGCTTAGAGAACAGGAAAAATATCACAGATATTATGTCCAATGTTTCCTTCCAGTGCTAGGTGAAGTAATAGAACGATCGAAAAGAATATCAAATGAAACAAAAAAACAAGTAATTTCTGAAGTCACTAAAAGTTGTTTTAGTAGGCACAGCAAACAAGACAGTGGCTACGGTAGCGATTTTGAAGATGAAATAAACGGAATATCGGATTCTGATAATGACGTTCAATTACTAAATGCAATCCAAAATGGAAACAACAGGAAATTTAGAAAATACCTAAAAGATTGCACAAATGTCAGTGGCATAACAGATGAAAAAGGAAATAATATTTTACACCTTATTGCATCGCTCAAAAAGAAACAAAAGCTTAAGTTTCTAGATACCTTGATAAAAATAGCTAACGAGAAAAATTTAGTACAACTTGTTGATAGTGAAAATCAAGAAGGAAAGACTCCTTTTCAGGTAGCACTAATTAACAAGATAATAAAAGGGAAACATGAGTCTAATACAGTTAGAAGTAGCAATAATACACTTAAGTTTCTTACAAAATTGTTAAAGTATGGAGCCAAGCTAAGCTTACCTACAGAGGATTTAGAAAAATTATCTAAAAAGCAAAATGAATACTATCTTAAATTTTTAGAGAAATTGGCTGAGCGAAAACCAGAAATAAAAACAAAAGTTGAAGAAGTTATAGCCCATACCATAAATACTCCAGATAGTAATGATAATTATCAACTACATTTAGCAATTAAAGATAAAGATGAAAAATCTTTTAAGGAATTATTGAAAAAAGGAGCAGATATCAACCTTAAAGATGCAAATGGCAATAATGCTTTACACCATATTGCCTTGCTGAGAGGGAAGCAAAAAGTTACATGCTTGAAATTAATATCAGCCTTAGTAAAAGAAAGAAAAATATCTGAAGATAAATTAGATGAATCTATAAAAGCAACTAACAGGCAAGGCAATACACCTCTAGAATTAGCACTAAAGAAAAAAGCAGAAAAAAAAAGTATCGAATACCTATCGCAAGAAACAATTTTTGATTTAGCAACTAATTATGATAATACAACAAAGTTTTGTGCAGCATTATTACAAAACGGTGCTAACCCTGATTCTTTATGGTTAGAAGATCCAGAATTCCATACTAAAAAGTACTATTTAACTTTACGAGATCTAAAAGATTGTTCAAGCACTCCACAGAAAGCACAGGAGAAAGCTAAAGAACTAAAAGAGAAGCTTGAGGAAAAATACCACTGTGGAACTGCTTCGAAAAAATGTCAATCAGGCATTAAAAAGCTAGGTTCTGGTGTAAAAAAAGGAGCATCTGCTGTATGGAAATGCATTGATCCGGGCAGGAGAGCTAGTGTATTGTTAGCAATCACAGTAGCAACTACTATTATTACAATGGTAACACTTTCTTGCTTCCAAGGACAAATTGCAATTGAAGCAGCGTTACCCATCATAGCTATAACAGGAGTGGTGTGTCTGATATTCACTTTGGGACTTAGCGACATTAGGAAGTCTGTTAAGGAATTAACCAACGATAAGCAAAGCCGTAAAGATGATCACCTAGCTGCAAAACAACCTGAAAATATTACTGAACAACAAAATTTAGCTAACAACTCATCAGAGCAAGAAGTACAAAGATCGTCAAATCAATCGGAGCATACAGAAAGCCCAGCTACTCAAATGAGCTATGTATCAATACTACGTCAATTTATAAATAAACCAGATGGGTTAACTAATAAATTCTCTTTTCCGGGGCGATGAAATCAATCTCATCGCTCAGAGTTTTTTCAGCAACTTTTTTATAGTCAATTTCTACACTAACTTGGCTTTTCTCTTCTTTAAGCCATGCTATAGTATGCTTCATCCAGTTTTTATCATCACGTTCAGGGAAATCTTCACGAGCATGAGCACCCCTGCTTTCCTCGCGATTAGCTGCGCATTCCATGGTAATAACTGCTTGTGGAATCATATTGGCAAGCTCCAGCGCTTCAACCAAATCACTATTCCATATCATACTGCAATCTTCAACTGCAATGTTAGGCATCATTTTTGCTACTTCTTTTATAGCTTTTTTACCTTCCTCTAAAACTTCAGCAACACGGAATACCGATGCATATTTCTGCATAGTGTGCTGCATTTCACTTCGTATTTTTGCTACTTTGAACTCTCCGGAAGCAAATCGCATTTTATTAAATCTATCTACTATCAAGTCTGTGCAGTCTGAATGCAATTTTTTATGTGGTGTATCAGGTTTCAATTTTTCTTTTGCCCTAAGCGCGGCAGCTCTACCAAAAACCACAAGATCAAGAAGCGAGTTGGAACCTAGTCGATTTGCACCATGTACAGAAACACATGCTGCCTCTCCTATTGCAAATAATCCTTCTACCACTTCTTCTTTACCTTTTTGCAACGTGATCACTTCCCCATGATAGTTGGTTGGAATACCTCCCATGTTATAGTGAACAGTTGGAATAACAGGTATCGGATCTTTAGTAACATCAACTCCTGCAAAGGTCTTTGCTGTTTCACTAATACCTGGCAATCTGAGCTTTATTACTTCCGGATCAAGATGAGCTATATTCAAGTACATGTGATCTTTCTTTGGCCCAACTCCCCTTCCCTCTCTAATTTCAATTGTCATTGCTCGACTTACTACATCACGAGAAGCCAAATCTTTTGCCTTTGGCGCATAACGTTCCATAAACTTCTCACCCTGAGAATTAACGAGGTACCCACCTTCACCGCGGCATCCTTCCGTCATCAAGCACCCTGAGCCATATATTCCTGTTGGATGAAATTGCACAAACTCCATATCTTCAAGTGGCAACCCAGCTCTTACCACCATGCCATTACCATCACCTGTGCAGGTGTGTGCACTTGTTGCAGAAAAATAAACACGTCCATAACCACCTGTTGCTATTACCACAGAATGTGCACGAAATCTATGCAACGTACCATCACACAGCGACCAAGCTATCACCCCACAGCATGTCCCTTTGTCCATAATCAAATCGATTACAAAATATTCGACAAAAAATTCAGCGTTAAATTTAAGACATTGCTGATATAGAGTATGAAGAATTGCATGCCCAGTTTTATCTGCTGCTGCACAAGTACGCTGAGCCGATTTTCCTTTACCAAAGTGAGTTGTCATTCCACCAAAGGCACGCTGATATATTTTTCCATCTTCCGTACGAGAAAAGGGTACACCAAAATTTTCAAGTTCAATCACAGCTTTGGCAGCATTTTTACACATATACTCTATTGCATCTTGATCGCCAAGCCAGTCTGAACCTTTTATTGTATCATATGCATGCCAGCGCCAGTCATCTTCAGCAATATTACTCAAAGCTGCACTAATTCCTCCTTGCGCTGCAACTGTATGACTTCGTGTAGGGAAAATTTTAGAAATGCAGGCAACTGAAAAATTAGTTGCAGCCATTCCAAGTGTTGCTCTAAGCCCTGCTCCACCTGCACCTACTATCACCACATCATACTCATGCTCTATGATTTCATACGCTGACTTATCCATATCCACTTATTTTATCATCACAGGCTTATAATATCACAGAAGTAGAAAAAATCTATACAAGTTTTCTGGATGTAAGCTTCTGAAACAAATCTATAGTAAACGATGTAATAACAATCATAGGGCGTCATGAAAGTAGCTGAAATTGGAATGACACTATCATAAAGGAATAAGTGTAGTTATTTGCATAACATTGATGACTTATGCCTATTTAATTAGATCTAAAATTAGATAGAAAAAGGTAATCTTGATAAAACTCATTTACAACAAGTTCTCTCGCACTTGAATTTTCCGTTTGCACTTTTTTGTATCCTAATTTATGGCTTATTGAAGCTTTATATGCACTAACTGCTTTATATATCTTACTTACCTCTCCTGGAAAGATACCACCAACAATTATAACGCATAACCCTGCAACTGTTGCAAAAGCTAGAGTTAAACTTTGCCTCCAGTTAGCTTTTTTTTCTTGTATACCAGCAGGACACAATTCACTTGACATTTCTTTTAGATACTCATGCCACATGTGATTGCAGTTTGTACATTTCACTTTTCTTCCAGATTCACCTATTTGCCCACGAGATACTAAGTAAGTTTTAGTACAATTATGACATTGTATTTTCATAGTGCTTACGTATAAAATAATATAAATTTGATATCAATATGTATATAATAAATGAAAAATTTGCAACTAAAAAATTACAAGATGAGATAGAAAATATTTGGAAAGATAAAGAAAAACTTAACGACTATAATCTAAAACACGAAGCAAGATTAATAATCAAAGAGGTAATTGAGTTACTTGACAGTGGTAAAATTAGAGTAGCAGAAAAGCTATCAAGTGGAGAATGGATAGTACATAAGTGGATAAAGCAGTCAATATTATTACATTTCCTCACTGAGGAAAGCAAAATAATAGACAACACCAATTGCTGGTTTGACAAAATCGGTAGTAAGTTTAGTGAATGGAATGAAGAAAAATTTTACCATTCAAAAATTAGAGCAGTTCCTGGGTGTTTTGTCCGCCAATCTGCTTACATAGGTAAAAATGTTGTTCTAATGCCAAGCTTTATCAACGTTGGTGCATACATTGATTCTGGCACAATGATAGACACTTGGTCAACAGTTGGTAGTTGTGCACAAATAGGGAAAAACTGCCATATTTCCGGTGGAGTGGGAATAGGCGGAGTTCTTGAGCCCATTCAAGCTTCTCCAGTCATTATAGAAGATAATTGCTTCATTGGAGCGCGTAGTGAGGTAGCCGAAAGTGTTATAATAAGAGAAGGATCAGTCCTTGGCATGGGTGTGTTTATTGGAGCATCAACAAAAATTATTGACAGAGAAACAAGCAAGGTATTTTATGGTGAAGTACCACCTTACTCTGTAGTTGTACCAGGATCTACTCCACCTAAAAATAACATTTCAACCTATTGTGCAGTTATAGTAAAAAAAGTGGACGAGAAGACGAGATCAAAAACTTCTATAAATGAAATATTGAGAACCTAACTACTTGCAGTCATTTTTTTTATCATTATTACTAACTACAGTAATAGCATATGCACATAATTCTGAGAAAGAGATTCCATTTTCTTTAGATAACTTATATAATTTTTGCAGACTTTCTTTGACTCTATTAGGTATGTTTCCTCCACGCTCCTTTGCAAGCCAGGAATCTTGATAGTGAATTGGATGAGTATCACTCTTTGGATCTCCTATGTATATTGCAAAAGGTGAACTTTGCCCTTTGAAATCACACTGTACAGTAAATTTTTTTATAGACTCAACCATTTAAAGACCTCTGCTTTTCTTTTTAACCGATTTTATAGAAGGTACAAGAGGTGGTTTTTTGATAAAATCTTGCCTATTGAAAACACTTTCTTCCCCTTCTAAAGCTCTGCGAATATCAGCTCTGCTCAATTGTGACTCTTTTGCTAACCTCATTCCATGCTTTACCATAATATTAGCATATGCTAACACTTTTTTTACCAACTCTAGGTCACCATTCAGCATTTTAACTAATGCTTGAAATACCTCCGCTAAAGTTAATCCATCAGCACCTACAACCTTATTTTCTACAAAATTGACAACTTCTTCAAATTTATATTCAACACCATCATCTTGAGGTATAAGGGTAACATAATCCGTATCTTGACTATTCATAACCAAAGCACTATCGCCTTTAAACTTATATTATATATATAAATACTCCACTATTTTATAGTATGGCACGCTATAGTTAAACATTTATTAATAATATGCTTACTTATATACACGAATTAATTGATAAAAGCCAAGGATCAATATCCATCAGTAATTTTATGAATGCTGCTCTATATCATAAAGAGTACGGCTATTACATGAATAAATTACCACTTGGCAAAGATGGTGACTTCATTACTGCACCTGAAATTAGTCAGCTATTTGGTGAAACAATTGCAGTGTGGATAATAAATACATGGGAAAAATTAGGAAAGCCATCAAAATTTTCTCTAGTTGAACTTGGACCAGGTAAAGGAACACTCATTCATGATGTAATAAGAGTCACCAAAAAATATAGCTGTTTTTTTAGCTCAATGGACATTCATCTAGTTGAGATAAGCCCTATTTTACAGAAAATACAAAAGGAAAAATTAAAGGGATTAGATATTAATTGGCACACAGATGTCGACAACTTACCAAATCAGCCAACTATTTTTTTTGCAAATGAGTTCTTTGATGCTCTTCCAATTGATCAGTTTGTTTATCGTGATGGGCAGTGGTATGAAAATAGAGTAATAAAACAAGATGATGGCAGTCTTTCATTATCACTCCAGTGCTTAACCAGACCAAAAACTGGATTCCAGACTGGAATGACAGGGGGTTTCAATGGTGCAGTAGTGGAAGTATGCCTAGCCGGAATCGAAATATTAAAGAAACTTGAGAATAAGATAGTCAATAACGGAGGAGCTGCCCTGATTATAGATTATGGTTATGTATATCCTGAATATAAGAGCACTTTGCAATCGATAAGGCAGCATAAATATACTAATTTTCTTGAAAACGTCGGTAATAGTGACATCACTGCACTTGTGAACTTTCAATCATTAAAAGATTCATTAAGGCACGTAAATTGTGAGATTTTGACTCAAAGAGAATTTTTACACCTTTTTGGTATAAAGGAAAGAGCACAAGCTTTAATGAAAAATGCAAGTAATGAACAGAAGAATAAGATCTTCAGTGAATTTTTAAGGTTAACTGAAAATATGGGTACTCTCTTTAAGGTAATGCTGATTCACCATTTGTAGTCTTGTGTAGTTCTTATGTTAAACATACAAATACTAAAAAATTTACAGAATAAAAAAGGTAAAAGAAACGTATCTGTTCAGCAGAGTAGCAAAATAAGATAGACAGATAAGACTATCATAGGAACAAATAGGTGTCATGCAAGTAGCTGACACTGGCATGACAACAAAAAAGTTACTCAAATGACACCCTTTTGATGCACAATTTTTGGTGCATCACGTACTGATTTTCATCCAAGACGATGTCATGCAAGTAGCTGACACTGGCATCCAGCCTTTTCGCGCAAAAAACGTTGTAAAGTGTTTACCAACTTAGTTGGATCCCAGCTGGAATAACACTTGGTTATGCAAGAAATCTATTGTCAAAAAAATTACTTCCGCATATTTTGAATCTGATTATAATGACAATTAGAGATATTTTAAGAGCTCAAAATCTATCTTTGTCTGCAGACTTTCAGTTAACTTTTCAATAAAAAACGTAGCGTATCTTTTTCAGCGTATACACACGTCTGTCATATGTGCGCTGCATTTTTTTCTAATCTTTTTATACAGGAGGATTTTATGTCCAGAATTCCAGATACTTGACCTTTACTTTAGCTAATAACAGGCGCCTGTGATTTTTATAAAGAAAGTGTAGGAAATAACCAAAAACTGTTTCCAGGCATAAATTTGCCATGTATACCTAAAAATTAATTATATTAGCATAATATTCATACTTATATGCTAATATTAATATTCTTTGAATGGAATACGAAATTAATGTTGAAAAAATATGTACCAAAAAATTTATGTGGGATCTATGCCGAAGCTCAAATTGCATGACACCATTTATTTTTATGGTTTTGTCTATTTTATTTTGCCACTCTGCTAAACGGATACATTTAATTCCATTTTTATCGAGCAGATAATTGTCATATATTAGCTTAGTTCTCCTGTTATACTTAAATATAAATCAGCATAGCCCTAATTTTTTTATATATTTTACTTCTTTCTCTATATTTAATAATAGGCTTGAAAATAAATGGTAAACCTATAATTGTTAAGCTTAGAGCTAGGATTGAAAGTACACAAAAGGCTTTGTGTTTACTATGTAGCTCTTTCAAGTAAAGCATCAAAAACCTACAAAATTTTTTGTAATTTTCTTCAATATTTTTTTTGCTATGAGCCTTGTCAATAAACATATCTATTGCAGTATAATCATTACTACAATTAATTGCCCCTTTTTCTATTAATAGCTGAGCTATATCAAAATAATCCTTTTGAATAGTAAGATGCAGAGGTGTAAAACCTTGTTGATCACAAATATTCATATTGGCTTTTACTGCTAACAACATTCTTACAATTTCTACATGGCCTTTTTTAGCTGCAAGTAGCAGAGGAGTTCTGTTGCATCTAGTGACGGCATTAACGTTTACCTTAAGCTCCAATAAGAACTTAACTGCTTTAGTATCACCATTATAGCTAGCTTTATGTAACCTGGTGTTACCGCTACAATCTTGGTCATCTGCTTCTATTCCCTTTGAAACAAGAAATGTTACCATTTGCCTATTATTATGCTTAATAGCGCAATCCAGTGCATCAAAACCATGTTTATTTTTTGTGCAAATAAACTCTTTTAACTTAGCTTTTGCTTGCTTTACAATAAGCTTTACCAGTTGCATTTTGTTGTTATATGCTGCTAGAAAAAGCGTAGTATTATTTTCTGCATCTTTTGCTTCTATGTTTGCACCTTTCTTTATCAGATATTCTATAATCTCTGCTCTACTTTCATAATGTGTAGTACATTGATAAATGGTCAAAAATAAAGGAGTACGAAAGTTGTTATCTTCACATTCAAGATTTGCTCCGCTATCAATTAAAATCTGGACGCTCTTTTTAGAACCGTATAATGAAGCTATGTGAAGAGGAGTATAGCCTTCCTCAGCATCTTTTTCATTAATTTTTGCGCCTTTTGTTATTAAAAAATCCATTAATTCTGTGTCATCTTGTAGTGTAGCAAGGTGAAGTGGAGTAAATCCATTTTTATCTCTAGAATTAATTGTCAGTTGATTAACAAGAAGTTTAGCAATTTTTTTGTGTCCATGCATAATAGCATAATGCAGTGGATTTCTATTTTCGTTGTCCACAACATTAAAGTCAGCTTCGTGCTCTAATAATGATTTTACTCCAACTAAATCGCCTTCTTTTGTAAACTTATGCAAGAGAGTGACTCCGCTTACATCTTTTGAGTTAATATCAAATCCACTTTCTACCAATTGATGTATGTCTTCCTCACACGCCATACCATTTTAATTAAACCCTTTTCGCATTAACAATACTCCCACTTAATTAAGTTTGAATGAATCTGTAAGAGATATATCACAATTTATTGAAGTTACTAAATTCCGATATATTAAAGTCCACAATTTCCTGAATATAGAAATATTTATTTTTATACATTTGCCCTATTTCTTGTCATCCCAGTACATTCTTTTTTGTCATCCCCAAGTAGCCCCATTTCACACTACTTTCATCCCAGTGCCCAGACATCAGCCTTTCTTACCAACAAAAACTTAGCATAACTTTTGTTCTCAAAAAATTTCTGGATTCCAGTGTCAAGCACTGATCTTCAATCTCCGTACATCTCTGCGTCACGCACTGAAATGACACCCTGAAGTTTTAGCTATAAATATTAAGCAAGCAAAAAAAGGCAAAAGAAGCCTCATGGAGATAGTTGCTCCACTCTTTTTACTTGATGCTGCTCAAGCAGGTCACTTGGATGTAGTAAAATACTTAGTAGAAATAGCAAACGCAGGTGTTAATTATGTAGTTAGTACTCTTAGTCTACCTCATTTTGACTATGAAAAAACTGCTCTTGGAAAAACTGCTCTAATGTTTGCTGCTAAAAGTAGTCATTTTGTATAGTTTTATCCAACTCAGACGTAGTTTAACCCTAGATTAACTAATTTATCCTTTGCAATTGTAATAAGGTCTATAAACTACTGCAAATCCAAATTTCTATTTGATCTTACATTCTTATTGTAATAACCTCTATGGATCACACAGCATTAGTCATGTATCTGAACAGATACTTTTGTACATGGATCAGCTTTATGTGTATCAATTCTGTCTACTTCAAGTTTCCAGCAAAACTACTTTCTAATGTATTGCTTTCAATCAAGTTCTTTGTTAAGCTCACTGTTAGTGGATGTTCAATTATCTTAACATAAAAATCAAGGCAGCTTTAGGTATAAATACGAGTAACTCGTATAAGTAAAGAGGCTATAAGAAGTTTCTTACCATTCTATTCAAACGGGTTTTAAACTTTTGAAATGCCATGACATTGTTGATACGTTTGTCAAGAAACGACAGGGTATCTGCAAAATCTTCTGAATAATCATTGATAAAAAAAAGTATCGTACTTAAGTACACTCCAGCTAATATTGCTCTTTTTGTATAGTAGTTAAAATCTGTTGATTGATCATGAATGCCATACCAAATCGCGCTAACAGTTCTGTACAAGAGTTTACTAGAAAAATATGTATTTTGGGGTAATATAGAGAATGATAAAACATTTTTTAAAAACTCTCTGTAATTTTGTAACTTAGCATAGTTTGAAAGGCGTATTTGGACAGCTAACTTTATCCGCTCTCTTACCTTCATATCTTCTAAATTGGAATTCCAAAGTTCAGTTTCCATTGAGCTATTTAAGTCCTCTGCTATGTACTCCAAAGCACTATATATTCCATTTTGAAATTTACAAAAACTATTGGCTAGGTTAAGGTTCGTGCACACTTTCAATAAGGTTGCATCACTTATTCCTTCAAATGGAATAACCTTAATCAGCTCATCTACTATTAACTTTTGTTCCATACAATATTATACTAAACATCACATATAATTATACCTGAGATTTTCAAACATTCTGCAAAATGCTTCACCGCGCTCTTCAAAATTTTTCCACTGATCAAAAGAAGAACATGCAGGAGAAAGTAATATCGCTACTTCTTCTTTGCTATTTATGGCCTCTTCAAAAGCCAGTTTAAATGCGTTTTCTAGATTATAGCACTTCATATAATCTATTTTGTTCTCCATAATGTTTGCAAAAACTTCAGTTGATTCTCCAATAAGAAAAGCTTTTCTAATCTTGGTGAAATGCTTGCTTAATGATTCTATTCCGCCTTTTTTGCTTTTTCCGCCAACAATCCAATATATGTTTTTATAAGATAAAATTGCCTTTTCGGTCGATTCTGAATTGGTTGCTTTGCTATCGTTGATAAAAAGTACATTATGTATTTTGCCAAGAAATTCATTTCTGTGTCTTAGCCCTGGAAAGGATTTGATTTCATTGACAATAGCGCTGCTATCTACTCCAAGTAACTTGCACACAGCGTGTGCAGCTACTATATTTTCTACATTGGATACTAGGTTTACTTTCATATCACTCATTGATAAGTTGTGATTCTCTAGTTTTAGCGAGATATCCTGGATCTCAGCACTCCTTTTGTCATCCAAGTAGCTGACACTGGGATCCAGATAATTTCGATCTATAACAGTAATCTGTTCACTATAATCAAGCAAATTGTTATCTGCCAATGATATTAGATCTCTTGCACTACCCTCTGTCATCTGAGTAGTTGGCAATGGTTTTTCTTTTCTGGTCACACGCTGGAATGACACCAGGGAATATGTTACTGAAATTGGAATTTTGTTCCCAGTGAATTTATTGAATACATCAGCGGTAATTTTGTTATCACATCCTATCACGGCAATCTTGCTACTGTTTATCAGTTTTAATTTAGTTGCTATGTAGTTATTCATACTTCCATGTCTATCTATGTGGTCTGGTGTGATGTTGAGCAATACAGAAATGTCTACATTAATTTTATTTATTAGCTCCAATTGAAAAGAGGAGAATTCAATTACATAAATTTCTGCATCTCTTTCTAAATCCAAAATAGGCATACCTAAATTCCCGCCAATAGCTACTTTTTTCCCTGTGGATTTTAATATGTGCCCTATTAGTGACGTGGTGGTTGATTTGCCATTTGTTCCGGTGATGCCTACAATCTTCTGGCTTGTAGTTTTAGTTTCAAGAAATAGCTCAATGTCTGATTTTATTTTGCAGTCAAAGCTTCTTGCAAGTTTTACTACCCAATGAGTTGGTATTGGCACTCCAGGGCTCAAAATTAGTGTGCTTATCTCATGCCAATTATACTCATTGGGATGAGTAAAGTTACACTCTTTATATATCTTTTTTGCATTTGCTATTTGCTCTTTATTATCATCCCATGCATATATTTTTGCACTGCTTTTTGTTAGAGCATTAATAACGGACAAACCAGTTTTACCAAGGCCGAAAACCGCAACACTTTGATTTTTGTATTTGTTTAGTTGCACTTCTAGATAACTTATGCGAACCATTTTATAAAGATATAATACAAATTATAATGACTTCTTCCATAGTTTTTGGCAGTGCTTAACTTTATTGTCACAACCTTAGCCAATAGAAAACTCCTTGACACATTTTGCCAACTCCCTTGCCATGACAATAAGAGTATTTATCCTTTAGAATTAATTAAGAGAAAATTTTTTCTTGACTTGTTGTATAATTTGATAAAAGTGATCAAAATCTAAGCTTGCACTACCAATTAAAACTCCCAATAGATTTGGAATACTGAGCAAGTTTCCTATATTTTCTGAGCTGACTGAGCCACCATATATAATGTGTTTTTTACCAGTACACAATTTTATTATCTCTATCACCTCAGCAATTGCGTCATTATTTGGCACATTTCCTGTTCCTATTGCCCATATCGGTTCGTATGCTATGGTATATTCACCTTGTGTTGGCAAACGGTTTTTGCATTGATATTCTATTACTTCTTTTGTTTTTTTATTTTTATAATCTTCTGAGTTTTCACCTACACAGATGATTGGGTGTAATCCTGATTCTATTGCTGTTTTCGATTTAAGTTTTATTTCACTATCTTTTTCATGAGCCCTTTCAGAATGTCCAAGTATTACGTAACTACATCCTAGTTCCTTCAACATTCCTGCACTAATTTCACCTGTGTAAGAACCGAACTCTTTATGATGGCAATTCTGTCCTCCTATTTTAATATTATTGTTCAACTCTATACTGCTTGGAAATGATGTAAAAGGAGGGCAAATTACTAATTTAGAGGTAATTTCGTTGCTCTTGTTGTTAAGTTTGCCTATAAAGTCAACAAATGAAGAACGTGTTCCATTCATTTTCCAATTTGCTACTATTAAAAAGGACATCAACTTTACTTGTATGTATAAGAGTGCCGGCTGTCGGACTTGAACTGACAACCTACTGATTACAAGTCAGTTGCTCTACCAATTGAGCTAAGCCGGCATTAAATACACTGACAATATACAATTATTGATGAATTTTCGTCAACTAATTTTTAAAATACTGCATACTAAGATCATATGAAAAAATTTTCACTGAAGCCAAAAAAGAGTCTAGGGCAAAATTTTATTTTATCGAATGAGATAATAAAAAGAATAGTTGCCTTAGCTGGTAGCCTGAAAGATTTTAATGTTATTGAAATTGGTCCTGGGTATGGTGCGTTAACAAGAGAAATATTGGCGTATAATCCAAAGTTTCTACTTTCTATAGAAAAAGATAGTAGTTTAGTGAAACATCACGAACAATTGCTAAATGAGCATCAGGGAAAATATAGAATTATAGAAGCAGATGCACTTAATGTTGTAGAAAAAGAGCTGGTAGAATGTCCAGTCAAAGTCATTGCTAACTTGCCTTACAATATCTCAGTAGCGTTATTTTTAAAGTGGTTAAATAATATAAAATTTTTTACGAATTTGACGTTAATGTTCCAAAAGGAGGTAGCAGAGCGTATTACAGCAGAACCTAATTCTAAAGATTATGGTTCCCTATCAGTGCTAAGCCAGTTACTATGCGACATAAAGAAGGAATTTGATATTGAACCTAAGGAATTTTTTCCAAGACCAAAAGTATATTCTTCAGTAATTACAGTAAAACCTTTACCCACTCCAAGATTTGCAGTAAATTTAGAAACCTTAACAAAGCTAACACGCGCTGTGTTCGCTCAAAGAAGAAAGATGCTGAGAAATAGCTTGCAAAGTATAACTAGTGATGTCTCAACTATTCTTGAGAATGCTAAACTGAGTGGAGACGAACGTCCAGAAAGCTTAACTATTGAGCAGTTCTGTTTGCTAGCAAATAATGTAATTTTGCGATAAATATATTAGGAGCTACATCCCTCTTCTATCCTATTTTGATCTAAAAATAGCTGGAGCCAGGCTAATTTTGCAAAAGCTCTATTGCAATTTCATTAATTGGCGTATAAGCTTTAAATAAAGCATATGAAAAAAATGGAAGCTTGTTATTCGTTTGACGATGTACTTCTCTTACCGGCCTATTCTGATGTATTGCCTCGTGATGCAGACACAAGAACTTATCTAACAAATAATATAGAACTAAATATCCCTCTCATATCCTCTGCAATGGACACTGTCACTGAATCAGGCTTTGCAATAGCTATTGCCCAACATGGTGGAATAGGTTGCATACATAAGAATTTATCAATAGATGAACAAGTGTTAGAAGTAAGAAGGGTGAAAAAATATGAAAGCTGGATCGTGTATAACCCAATTACAATTTCCCCAGATAAAACAGTTGCAGAAGCAGTTTCATTAATGAGAGAGTATAATTATTCCGGCATTCCTGTAGTTGATCAACGCAAGTTAGTGGGAATTTTAACTAATCGAGATGTGAGGTTTATTGAAGACCAGAACATGAATATAAAAGTTTCCGAGGTAATGACAAAAGATAAGTTAGTAACAGTTCGAGAGCAGGCAGTAAACAGCGCCTCAGCAATGAAATTGTTGCATGCAAATAGAATAGAGAAGCTTTTGGTTGTTGATGAAAATTCTTGTTGCATAGGTCTAATCACAGTTAAAGACATCGAAAAATACAACAGATATCCAAATTCATGTAAAGACAGTAAAGGTCGACTCAGAGTTGCCGCTGCAATTGGTACTGGTAAAAAAGATGGTATAGAAAGATGTGAAGCTTTGATCGGAGAGGAAGTCGATGTGGTTATTGTAGATACCGCTCACGGTCATTCCGAGAACGTTATCAGCACCATTAAGGAAATAAAAAAGATGTATCCGAATACGCAATTAATCGGCGGAAATATTACAACAAAGGAGGCTGCTGAAGCGTTAATTGATGCTGGTGTTGATGCAGTAAAGGTTGGAATAGGGCCCGGATCAATTTGTACTACCAGAATAGTTACAGGTGTTGGTATGCCGCAATTCTCTGCAATCAAGAATGTTGCAGAGGTGTGTAGAGCAAAAAACGTCAGACTAATTGCTGATGGTGGAATAAAATATTCGGGAGATGTTGCAAAAGCTATTGCAGCTGGTGCTGATACTGTGATGATAGGTTCAATCTTTGCTGGTACTGAGGAAAGCCCAGGTGAGATTATCATGTATAAGGGTAGAGCATATAAGGAATATCGAGGAATGGGATCTATTAGTGCAATGAAACGAGGGTCAGCTAGCCGTTATTTTCAAGATTCAAAACTTGATTTAGTCCCACAAGGAGTAGAAGCAAGAGTTCCTTTTAAAGGTCCAGCTTCAGGAGTGATCTGTCAGTTAATTGGTGGGTTGCAAGCTGCAATGGGTTACACTGGCAACCGTAATATAGAAGAGATGAAAAAAAACTGCAAATTTGTCACTATTACTTCATCAGGGTTAAGAGAAAGTCATGCTCATGATATAATCATTACACAGGAAGCTCCAAATTACGCTTACCAAGCATCTAATTTATCATCTGATTCAGAGTAAATACAATCCCCTTTTGAGTGGGTCATTTCAACACTGGTACACAATTGTATAAACATATTAATATTAAGAGTCAAAAAGATGTCATCTAAGTGGCTGACACTGGAAAATCGATTGTAAATAAACTGACTACATAAAATTTTTGATCAAAATCAGTGCTATAAGTTGGAATAGCAACTTAAGGTAGATTGCCAGCTTAATATATTTTGATAAATCCAAATTATTTTAGCTATAAGAGAGCTTTGCTTTTTTGCTCCATCAGAATTGGCTTACTTTTAGTGATTCATGGAGTTAAAAAAGTCAGCATTGCTCTTTGTTAAAAGTAATTTGCCACGTAAAAACTCCATTGCTTCAACAGATCCCATAGGGTTAAGTATCCTACGCAATACCCATATTTTATTTAGTATGGCCTTATCAACTAATAGCTCTTCCTTCCTTGTTCCGGATTTTGTAATATCAATAGCAGGGAATATACGTTTATCAGCAAGTTTTCTATCTAGTATAATTTCAGCATTACCTGTGCCTTTAAACTCTTCAAAAATAACATCATCCATTTTTGAACCAGTTTCTATAAGGGCTGTAGCGATGATTGTCAAAGAACCACCATTTTCAATATTACGAGCTGCTCCAAAAAAGCGTTTTGGTCTTTGCAGCGCATTTGAATCTACACCACCGGTTAGAACCTTTCCAGACGAAGGAATGACTGCATTATAAGCACGTGCAAGGCGAGTTATAGAATCAAGCAAAATCACTACATCTTTTTTGTGTTCAACCATTCTTTTAGCTTTTTCTATTACTATTTCAGCAAGTTGGACATGACGGTAGGCAGGTTCATCAAATGTAGAGCTTACCACTTCACCCTTTACAGAGCGTATCATATCTGTCACCTCTTCGGGTCTTTCATCTATAAGTAATACTATTAGTTCTATTTCAGGATGATTTGTAGCTATAGAGTGAGCCATTTGCTGAAGCAATATCGTTTTTCCTGTACGAGGTGGAGCAACTATCAATGCTCTTTGTCCTTTTCCAAGAGGTGTAACTATATCTACAGCACGCATGTTTATATCTTTTTTATTATCTCCGCTACTGTTGTTTTCAAGGATGAGGCTTTTTTCAGGATAAAGCGGAAGCAAATTATCAAAATGGACGTACTTTCTTAATTCACTGATTTCAGTAGAGTTTATACTTTGAACCTTAGTTAAAGTAAAATATCTTTCCTTATCACCAGGTGGCCTTATTTCTCCACATGCCATATCTCCTGTACGTAAATTAAACTTCTTTATTTGGCCATTGGAAATATAAACATCATCGGTACTTGGAGCATAATTTGCACTTGATGAACGTAAGAAACCAAAACCATCAGGCAATATTTCCACTACTCCACTTCCTGTGGTTATGCCTCCTTCTTCACTCATTTTCTTCATTAAACTGAATATCATTTCCTGTTTTAGCATCCTGCCATTGCCTTTACCACTAGTTGAAATTTTTCTTTCTTCAGCTAGCTCTAACAATTCTTCTGCTGTTTTCTCTTTCAACTCGCTCAGGTCCAACGTTTTCTTGTTTTTTTCAGCACCTTCACTGGTCATTTGTTTTACTGCGTCAGCATTATGAATTTGTTCGCTTTTTTCAGGTTGACCTACAACCTCTCCTTTTGCTAAGACATCTTCATTGATTGTTGTCATAATCCTCCAAAAATTTTAATTGATGCTTACTAACCTAAAATGTGAGTATAAAACAATAAATTAGGCTGAGCTAGTTTTTAGTGCGTATTTAGACTTAATTATTATTAAACTAGATACTTTACTTACATTATACTGATAAAAACTAACAAGTCAAGTCAATTTAATATTAACAAAGTACAAGAATTTGAGAATCATCAATAGCTATTATTTATATTTTTTAATCTTTGTTTCTTCTCTTCTTCTACTTTCGCTTTTTCTACTTCCGCTTCTAAATTTTCCTGGCTACATAAACCAAGTAGTACAGGATCTTGAGGTTTGATATTGAGTATGTTATGATGAGATCCATCTCTTACCTGCTCAACTGTGTAATTTGTTGTACTAACTAGCTTAGCTATCACATTATTGTTCAAGATAGGAAATTTTTTTACCAAATAATAAATCGCATTAGGTTTATCTCTACGCCTTGCTGTGGAAGCAAAGGCAAGAAAGCTAATCGTCTTTGCCCTTTTTTTTATATTTTTTATAATCAAATTTGGTACACGATTTGGATTTTTTTTGCAATTATCGATTTCTTTTTCAGTAATTATTACAGAAATAATAGGGTCATACTTTTCAACTTCTATTTCCTCATCAGCTATGTCTTGTACTTTTTCAAGGGATAACTTGCAACATTGTGCTATTTGATCAAAAGTTAAGCTAGTGTTATCAACCAACCAAGCAGCTACTTGCATGAGAAATTGTTCATTTCTATCTTTATTGTCTTTAGAAGATTCCATTGACATCGAAAAAATATCTCCCATTTTAATATTCCTTTACTGTTATAGAAATAAAATATAAACCATTAAAACTAAAAAAGCATTAACTTTGTCATCCAATGGCTTTTTGGTTTATATTTCTTATCTCTTAGAACCTGTTCATAATCTTTTGAGGAGGAAAGAAGTAAAAGCAAATTTGTAGGCTAGTATTAAGTTTACGCTCGCAATTTTTCCAAAATCGCCTACATTTTTCCAACCAGGCAAAAGATCTCTCACGTTAGCTAGTTGTTACTCTCTAATCCTGAAAATTGGCGTTCTATACTGTCTTAAACGTTTTATAAGCTCGTTTCAGCTTATGTAGGTAAAAACCTAGAAATATTGTGAAGACATAAGGTGCACATAGTGCAAAAAATTAAAAATAAGATGCCAACTGTATAATACTTTTGTCGTTTAATCTGCACAGATTGAAGATAATAAAATACCTTCAGTCTTATGATAAGGAAAATGGAAAAATGTGTAAAGTAATCTTTTTCACCTCTGTGAGCTACTTGAATTAAAAAAGAAGAGATACTAACCTCTTGCATTCAAACTCACATAAATCATGAATTATGCATGTTTCACACGAAGGTTTTTGCGCTTTGCAAACATATCTACCATGCAAAACTAGCCAATGATGAGCATAAAGTAGGTATTTTTTTGGCACTACATTCAAAAGAGACTGCTCTGTTTTAAGTACATCTTTTTCTTTCACAAGCCCAACTCTATTGCTCACTCTAAAAACGTGAGTATCAACTGCCAATGTTGGAATACCAAGCCCTGAATTTAAGAACACATTAGCGCTCTTTCTCCCAACCCCTGGTAAAGATACCAAATCATCGAAATTAGTAGGCACTTTGCTATTGTACCTCTCAATCAATATTTTACTGAGCCCGATTATATTTTTTGCTTTGGAATTATATAAACCAATACTGCTTATGCATTTTCTCAGCTCACTTTGCCCAAGATTCAACATTTTTTCTGGCGTATCAGCGATACTAAATAGCTCCTTTGTAATTTTATTAACACTTATATCGGTCGTCCGCGCTGACAGAACTATTGCAACTAATAACGTAAAATGATTGGTATAATTTAGCTCTATTTTTGGCGCAGGATTTGACTGTTGAAATTTTTCAAATATTAATTCTACTTTTTTTGAGTCCATGCATAGAGCTAAAAGCTTATACTATACTGTTTGCTGTGCAAATTCAATTGCTCGAGGATGAGGTAGTCCTTCAGTATTAACATCAGACATATCAGTTTTTACCTCATAAAAATTCCTTTCAGCAAACTCGCTTGCCACTTCTGCAAAACATTTTCTAACAATAGGCATGATAATTGGCATTAACAGTTTTCGTGGATCATACCGTTCTAACAGATCAGTCTCCTTTTGCACTCTATCTCTTGGATCCTCTTCTAGTAAATCTTTCATGTGTTTTTCAGTGTATATTTCACAACCTTTTGAGAAAATAGGAGCTAATGCTTCAATTAATACTGCCAATAACAATAGTGGACCAAGTACAGCTCCACCAACAGTTAATCCATTAGCAATGAAATTTATTGTAACTAAATAAACAGAAAAAGCAGCTAAAGGATAGTTGATCAGAAGTTTATTGCTTAGCTCGATATAGCTCATCTTACTTATGAATTCATCAGTAGAAATTTCTGAATTGGCATACTTTTTCATATAATGACCTACTAATAAACGAGAGGCGTTATTAATAATGATATTAAGTGCTATGATCCACCATGAAAAATAGCAACCTATAGTAATTGTAGTTAATATAGCTAAAGGCAGAAAACTTATTTTTGGTACTAACATTAGAGCATTTTTGCGCTCTATAAATTTCAATGCTAATGTCTTTTTATCTTCTTCAATTAGGCTTCTCTTTTCTTTTAGAGGAGTAATATAATTGAATAATTGTATGCTTGGCTTTGCTATATATTGATATAACTCTTGCATTAACTTTGCACTTTGTACACTCTTCTGAAAATTATCTAAATTTGGATTTAGCAAAATCCTCTCTATTTGAGCCTGAAGTTCATTATAGCTTTTTAGGTCTTCTCCAAACGAACAATCATTTCTTTTTAGTATAGCAATCAACCCATCAAAATCTTTACCTACAGCTTCTTCCTCACTGATTTTTAGCTCGTTAAACAACTTTCTCCTATAGTGAAAAACTCTCTTGCCGTTAAACGTCCATTACTTTCAGCACCAACACTGACTTTAACACAAGGATTTCCTGACTCCAAAGGTTCAATGTACTTTTTTAGCTCTTGATAAGCTTTATAAATCTGATCAAATCTATTTTTGTCTCCACCCTTGTCAGGATGGTTTACAAGAATTAACTTCTTATGCTGCTTCTTCAAAATTGCGCTAAGCTCTTCATAATTCTTGTCTACAACTTGCTTAGCTTCTATTTCTAATATGTCGAACAGATTAGCATTATCACGAAACTCCTGATTAGTTAACTTAAAATGTTGACTCATTACTATTCCTCACATAAATATATCATATTTAGTGTTTTACGCAAACACAAAAACATTAAGCAATAATCAGGAGAAAAAACCCTCTTTTCCATCATATAAATACAATTTATCCATTCTCACCACGTCAAAGCTATTTTCTTCAAGTTTGATTAGCAAGTTATTCACATCAATATTTGTAATAGCTTGCTTTTCATTATTTGCGATAAACCTGCAGGTTATTTGGTCACTTGAAGATTTTGAGCCTCCTGGCCAAATTGCAAGTCCTTTTGAGTATATTGCTATCATTTTCAGATTACTCGATTCAAATAATCTTACTATTTGATCAAAATTGTTGGATTTGTCCCAAGCAAGCGCTATATCACTACCCACTAGCTTTTTAACTTTGTAATCTTGTTCGTAATGGTCTTGTACTTTATTTATTTTACTATCCAAATCACTGCTAATTATAAGCTCAAGTAATGTTGCAGGTTTCTTTCCTAGATTATCTATAACAGCTTGTGCAAATTCTTTTGTCCCAACTTTCTGCTTGCTCTTTTTTTCCTTATATAAATCAGCAGTGTGTATTCCATCTTCTAAGGTTTTTAACCATGCATTGTAAATTAGCTTTGCAGTACTCACTTGACCGATATAGACCAACATATGCACTGCAGCATTTAAAAGACCAGAAGGATTAGCTATGTTTTTTCCTGCAATATCAGGAGCAGAGCCGTGAACCGCTTCAAACATTGCATATTCATTACCTATATTGCTACTTCCTGCAAGCCCTACAGAACCTGAGGTTTGTGCCACTATATCTGATAATATGTCGCCATATAGATTTTCAGTTACTATAACATCGAAATTCTCGGGTTCTGTGGCAACACGTGCCATTCCAATATCAACTATATAATGTTCCGCCTTTATATCCGGATATTCTTTTGCAATACGATCAAACGCTGCATGAAAAGCGCCGTCAGTCATTTTCATTATGTTGTCTTTAGTCAGGCAAGTTACTTTCTTTCTGTTATGTTTTTTCGCATATTCAAAAGCGTACCTGCATATTTTTTCTGAGCCAGATCTAGTAATAATTTTAGTGCATTGGTACGAGTCACCAGTGAGCCTATGCTCTATTCCGGTGTAAACGTCCTCTTCATTTTCGCGTATTACAACAACATCAAATTTATCGAATTTATTTTCTATAACAGGGTGATACGAAATGCATGGTCTAATGTTTGCATACAGCCCTAAGTTCTTTCTGAGTGCAACGTTTAAGCTTTTGTGCCCTTTGCCTTGAGGGGTGGTTGTTGGAGATTTGAGTAATATCTTTGTCCTTTCGATAGATTCCCAACCACTCGGAGAAATTCCATGAGACCATTCCTTACTATAAACACGCTCCCCTATTTCAATAATATCTATTGAGATCTCTGCTTTCGCTTCACGCAATATCGACAGCACCGCTTCCATAATTTCTGGTCCGATACCATCACCATACGCAACTGTGACTGATGTTGACATAACTTCCTTAACTGTAAATGATTTAATGTTAATTCAAATGATATAGTGGCACAAGCAGCTAGTACTGTACAAGTTGACATATTTACAGTTATTTAATAACATGTTCTTATGTGTAATAGTTTAGACTTGATCTGACAAGCAAACAAAGTAAGATAAAAATATAGACAAGTTTTAAAGGAGTGTCAGATATGAATACAACACAAGAAAAAATACTAAAACCAAAGTTGGGATTGCTAGAACTTGCAAAGCAATTAGGAAATGTATCACAGGCGTGTAAAGTAATGGGATATTCAAGGGATACATTTACCGCTTCAAAGAACTGTATGAAACAGGAGGAGAAGAGGCTTTACACGAGATAAGCAAAAGCAAGCCATTGTATGCAAATAGAGTGTCGGAGGATATAGAAAAAGCAGTAGTTGAAATAGCAATAGAGTTTCCAGCATACGGACAAGAAAGAGCAGCAAACGAACTGAAAAAGAGAGGAATTCTCATCTCTGCAAGTGGAATAAGATCAGTGTGGCAAAGAAACGATCTTGAAAATTTTAAAAAGAGGTTAAAGGCATTAGAAGCAAAAGTAGCTCAGGATGGTATCATTTTAACAGAAGAACAGATAACAGCTCTAGAAAAGGCTAAGGAAGAAAAAGAGGCCCATGGAGAAATTGAAACAGAGCATCCAGGATACTTAGGTAGCCAAGACAGTTATTATGTTGGTAATATCAAAGGTATTGGACGAATTTACCAGCAAACCTTTGTTGATACCTATTCCAGAGTTGCTTTTGCTAAGCTTTACACAGAAAGGACTGCTATCACAGCTGCAGATCTTCTTAATGATAGGGTAGTACCGTTCTTTGATGAACAGAAAGTATCATTGCTACGTGTTTTGACGGATCGTGGTACAGAGTATTGTGGCAGACCTGAAAATCACGCTTACCAGCTATATTTAGGGGTAGAAAATATTGATCATTCTCGAACCAAAGCTCGTTCTCCACAGACTAATGGCATATGTGAAAGGTTCCACAGAACTATGCAAGATGAATGTTACAATATTATCTTTAGAAAGAAAATTTACACCTCTTTGGCAGAACTTCAGTTAGACGTAGACCATTGGGTGCATTCTTACAATAGATCTAGACCGCATTCAGGTAAATATTGCTATGGTAAGACTCCTATGCAAACCTTTTTTGATAGTATGCATATTGCTTATCAGAAAAATATTGATAGCATTAAACAGGATGTTGATTTTGGTTTTGACTTTGTTAATTCTTCTGTCAGTTAATTCATGCTTGTCAGATTAAGTCTAGACTATTACAGTTTTATGTGAGTTTGAATGCAAGAGGTATAAAGTCTAGCACAACACTTCGATATTTCTTACTTTTATCATCCAAGTAGCTGATCTCTATGATGGTGTCATCCGAGTAGCTGACACTGGGATGACAATGAAGGGCTACTTGATGACGCCTCTGTGCACTGCCGTTATAAAGCTGCTACTTTGATGAATAAAATGATGTCATTCCAGAGCATGGAGCTGTAATCCAGTTCTTATTACCTGATATGCTCATTTGACAGTTAAGTCTTCTCTACCCCTATTTGCATAATACCTTGACGATTCCGTTCACGGTTAAAAGATACCGAGGTAGTAGGGTGTATTAGTTTTTGCAAGCTGTTATTTTGCTATGGATTGCTGTAATGGCATCATCTATTTTATTGTTATCACAGCCTGTTTGGGCAAGTTCGGCATTTCCACCGCAATCCCTTCTGGTTACAGTAGATACTAGCTCTTTTGCATTGATCTTATTAGTTAAATCTTTACTTACTTTGACAATCAAAACTGTTTTATCCTTTTCTGTTACCATGAAGGCTATTACAGTTTTCGGTTTTTGTTGCTGTAGAGCAAATTCCCTTATTATACTTCCTGGAACGTTATTGAAAGTGTGGCTTACGAAATTTATTCCATTTATTTCGGTACTTTTTACAGTTTCTACACTGATAAGCTTTTTATAAAGATTTTTTATTTTGACTTCAAATTCTTTGCGCTCCTGGCTTAAAATACTGAGTCGACTTATTATTTCATTTACTGGTGCTTTTACGCATTCTGCAACTTTTTTTAAGCTAATTTCGTTATTGCGTACATAATTAATTGCTTCTTGACCGGTTAAAGCTTCAATTCTTCTGACTCGAGATGCAACAGAACATTCTGCTGCTATCTTAAACAAACCAATTTCTCCGGTACGCTCCACGTGTGTACCACCACATAATTCTTTTGAATCTCCAATTTTTACAACCCTAACATTATCACCATATTTTTCACCAAATAAGGCCATCGCTCCTTCGTCTATTGCCTCATCCATACCTTGAACTTTTGTGGACGTAGAAAGATTTTCTCTGATTAGAGAGTTTACTATATCTTCTACTGAAGACAGCTGATCCTGAGTGACTGGCTTATTGTGACTAAAGTCAAATCTTAGTCTATTTGGTGCGACTAGAGAACCTTTTTGAGTAACGTGATCACCTAAGATTTTTCTGAGTGCAAAGTGTAGAAGATGTGTAGCTGAATGATTTCTTCTTAAGTCTTGTCTTCTTTTTTTATTAATACTAGCTGTAACTGTGTTACCTTTACAAATTGAGCCGACGCACCTGTGCAAATACAAGTCATTAATCTTGTTGGTATTTTCGACTGTTACCATACTTCCATCAGACTGTATAAGATTTCCAATATCTCCCACTTGTCCACCTGACTCTCCATAAAAAGGTGTTTTATCAAGTATAATAGTTATCTTTTCTCCTTCTTTTGCAGAATCAATTACTTCATTTTTAGAGGAAATTATTGCGAGTACTGTTGCATCCTTTACTTCATCACGTTCATAACCAACAAATTCCGTTTTGCCAAACTGATCGATTAAATTAAACCATACTTGTTCAACAGATTTTTCACCAGATCCAGTCCAATTAGCACGTGCTCTTTCTTTTTGCTCTTTCATTGCATTATCAAAACCTTTTTGGTCAAAATTTATTTTCCTTTCTTTCAAAATATCAAGTGTGATATCCAAAGGAAATCCATAAGTGTCATATAGTTTGAATGCTGATTCTCCAGATAGAGTGTCACCTGATTTTAAATCTGCAGTGAATTTGTCCAAGAGATTAATGCCTTTCATTAAAGTGTCTTGAAAGTTTTCTTCCTCTGATTTTAACGTTGTTTCTATTAAGCTTTTAGCTCTGATTAGCTCTGGATAAGCATCTCCCATATAAGCCAAACTTGTGCCATCTATGAGTGCAGGAAAAACAAGGTTCAATAGAGAATCATTATATCCAAGTAGGTGGATATAACGTACTGCTCTCCTGATCAATCTGCGTAGTACATAATTTCTTCCTTCATTTCCAGGAAGCACTCCTTCTGCGATGAGAAATGCAGCTGCACGAAGGTGATCTGCGATAATCTTATGAGCTACTTTATTTTCCGTATTTCCACAGTACTCTTGCGATTTACTTACCAGAGCAGAAAATAGGTCAATATCATAGTTATCATGAACGTTCTGCATAACAGCTGCTATTCTTTCAAGGCCCATTCCGGTATCGATGCATTTTTTTGGTAATTTTTGTAAATTACCTTCTTCATCTTTATTAAATTCCATGAACACCAGGTTCCAAATTTCAACAATTCTGTCGTCTTCATGTAAAGCGGAATTTCCATGATCGTAAAAGATTTCAGAACATGGGCCACATGGACCAGTATTGCCCATGCTCCAAAAGTTATCATCTGTTGTAATTCTTATGATTTTATCATCTGAAAAGCCACTTATCTTACGCCAAATTTCATATGCTTCATCATCAGCGTGGTAAACAGTTATGGATAGTCTGTTTTTATCAAGAGACAATTCTTCAGTAATAAATTTCCACGCAAATTCTATCGCAGTTTCTTTAAAGTAATCACCAAAGCTAAAATTTCCGAGCATTTCAAAAAATGTGTGATGCCGAGATGTATAGCCAACATTTTCAAGATCATTGTGTTTACCACCTGCTCTGAGACACTTTTGACTTGAGATGGCACGTTTCATTTCAGTTTTTTGCGTGCCGGTAAAGATGTTTTTGAACTGTACCATACCAGCATTTGTAAACATGAGTGTTGGATCATGCTCTGGAATCAAAGGAGAAGAAGGAACTTGCTCATGATTATTATTTACAAAAAATTTTATAAATCTTTCTCTAATTTCGTTTAGCTTCATCGTTTTTACTGAGGTTATCTATGCATAATAAGTTGTAACAGAAGTAAAATCAATTTATCAATCTAAATATTAATATATACATTACTTAGTATAATAAAGGTAACTTTTACATAAAAATTTTAATAAAAAGATATAGGTTTAAATATTTTATCCACTAACATAGAGAAGTATTTGTTAATTCAAATAATACTTTTATTAATTCATTTAAGGAGTGTGAAATGCCAAAAAAATTCCAAAACACTAAGAATAGCATGCGAAAGAGAGAAACAACAAATAAGCAGGAGATGGATGGTCCAACAATTAGAATTGTATCTGACTTGGAAAGTATAAAACAAAACAGAAGAGTAGAATTTTTAATTAAAGGAGAGAATTTAACAGTAAAAGACCTCTCTATATCTTCTAGAGCAGCTGAGATAGGCTTGGTTACAGGAATAGTAATTCAATAGACATTCCTCAAGCAATTCGTGAATCGACAATAGATGGAATTATTTTAGGTCTTAAGAGTGGAGAAATAGAAAAAGGTAAAGAATATAATTATAGAGAATTTAAGAAAATATATCTAAAAAACCTTGTAGATGAATTGGGTAAGGATAGTTCAAAAAAGCTAAAAGAAAGAACTGATGAAAATAGCCAATTGAGAGAATCTACTACTGAAGAAATTGATTATCAGATGCAGGAAGATGTAACTATCGAATCAGCTTCTTTAACAAAACAAGAATTCGATTTTGCATCAAGCAAAGTAACTACTAAAGAGATTAATGACGTAATAAATGAAATAGAAGAATCAAATACTAGTTATGGAATTACTCCTGAAGATATAAGTAGTGTTTCCCGTTTTGATAGTAATTCACAAGAAGTGTTAGATCATTCTATATTTAATAGCACAGATGTGGAAGGGCCTAAATTACCCGAAATAAATGGAGGACAGTATATAGGAATAGCAGGGATTGCTGGTGGTATATTTGGTGGAGTGCTAGCAGTAGCTTTTGCAGGATTAGGATACTTTGTATGGCATAGAAAAAATAGGGAAGGTAGCTACGATGTTGAAAAAGCGATGAAAAACCTTCCTGAACAAGCTCAACTTGAGCATTCCGGATCTACATCAGAAATAGAATCTTTGCTCAGCAATGCTACATCGGTAGCACATCTATCTTCTCAGATTAGTGTCGAGTAAGATTCCAGAGTTTGATGGCACAACAGTGCCATCAACTTAGCTCTTACAGCACTTATATGCTCTGGAACCAAAGGAGAAGAAATTTTCCTGTCTTACAAAAAATTTTATAACTCTTTCTCTAATTTTATATCGTTTTTACTAAGGTATAATAAATTGCAATGAGAAATTCAGATATTAATATATGTATTATTTAGTATAATAAAAATATAAAAATCTTAGTGAAAAGATGTGGACTTAAATAATTTATCTTTTATACATAAGGAAATATTGGTCAGCTTGGGGGTCATATATGTCAAGAAGATTTAAAAATACTGTAGGAAAAAAAAGATCAATCAATAAGGAAAAAAGGAATAGATGGATTAGTATTGAATCAGAATTGCGAGATGTAGAACAAAACAGAACAATATATTTTCTATTGGGAGGAGGTGATTTAAAACTTAAGTATGTATGTATGCTTGACGATACATCTTATCGTATTCTTGTTGCTGAAGGAGAAATAGTGCATGCAGAAAATCCAAAGTGATGATTGATGATATTGTTTCTGATCTCAAGAGTGGGAAAATACGAAGTTATAAAAGATATAATGCCAAAGAGTTTTATGAAAAGTATCTCAAAGAGTTTTTGAGTAATTAGAACTTGCAAAAGCTGGAAGCTGGTGATATTGAAAATACAACAACAGAACTACCAAACTTAAAACAAGTAATGGAAGAAATGAAAAAATCAAACGCTAGCAATGGAATTACAATGCGAAATATAGAAAGTGTTCAAAATACGACGAATATTTTGGGTAATCCTATGATTCATGATACAAACTTGAGAGGGTTTAAATTATTGGAAACACCTTCAAACGAGAAAAATAATATAGTGTTCACAGTAGGTATGTTAGCAGTAGCAGTAGCTTTGGTAGCAGCTATCGCAGCAGCTGTACCATTTAAATGTTGGTTTTATAATAGAAAAAATAAAAGCCATAGTAGTGCTAAGGAAGAAACTCCATCTAGTTATTTATTAAGTGCAATAACTTTAGAAAGTGGAACTAATTCTATTCGTTAGCCAAAATATTGCAAAAATAGAATTTTTTTATTTCACAGTTTCCTCATTTAATAATTTTTATGCTCTAATTGTTATACTTAATTTATCATTACCTGTTGTGTAAACAGGATGAGAATTTTCAATAATCTACATCCTTTAGTAAGAAAAAATCAATACATTCACGATAAATTTACCTCATATCTGTGTTTTATATGTGGAATTTCGAATGGAAAATTATGCAGGCAAAGAAAGAAGAATAGTGAATATAGTTACTCAACATTGGAGTGATATAAAAGGATCAGATAGAGAATGGCCAGAAAGACATGAAATAGACACTGCAGAAATCATGGAGTCATGGCAGCATTGTTTTATCATTGAAGTTAAAGATCGAGGTTATATTTGTGAAAATGCAGGAGAAAAAGCTATTGAATTCTATGGTTTTGAAAAAAAGATGTACATCGATGATAAGTATGCAATTGATGCACCATTTTTGCGGCTATATAAAATAGATGCAGTTATTGATAAACTTGAGACTGTAATAGAGAGTAAATGCTCAATTAACGAAGAGGAAGAAAGTGAAAGTGTTAAAATGAGGCAAGTATTGTTGCCAATTGGAGATAAAGAAGGTATAACACATATACTGGGTGTGATTACATTCAAGCTGCTTTAAAATACAATTTTAATTTGATTTTTTAATAAAATTATCTATACTCATACTTAATTACTAATAAAGAACTAAATAGTGGTGTTTGTAAATTTGTTTAGAATATGACGAAAATAAAATTAAAAACCAAATCTTCTGTCAAAAAGCGCTTTCACCTTACAGCTAAGGGTAAAGTCATCTCTACTCAGTCAGGTAAAAGACATGGTATGGTAAAGAGAAGTAAATCTAATATTCGTAATCAGCGTGGTACGACGATTCTTAGTAAATCTGACTCGCGTATAGTTAAGCTTTATATGCCTTATGGTATTTAACAAAATGGAGGTAAAATAAAAATGGCTCGAGTAAAACGTGGAGTCACTACTCATGCTCGTCATAAAAAAATATTGAAACTAGCAAAGGGTTATAGAGGACGGGCAAAAAATTGTTATAGAATTGCATTACAAAGAGTTGAAAAAGCACTCCAATATGCTTACAGAGACAGAAGAACCTGTAAACGTGATTTTCGTGGTTTGTGGATAATACGTATTAATGCAGCAGTAAGAGAACATGGACTTACTTACGGTAGATTTATGCATGGTCTTAAACTTGCTGAAATTGATTTAAATAGGAAAATTCTTGCTGAGATGGCTGTTAATCATAAGGATGATTTTGCTAAATTAATAGAAATTGTAAATAGTAAGTTAGCTTAAAGCAAAAACACCATGAGAATTATTTTCATGGGGTCGCCGGGGTTTGCTGTTGGTGCGTTAAACTTACTATTGAAATTACAGAGTGAAATAGTAGCAGTATATACCAAAGCTCCAAAACCTTCTGGACGTGGGCAGAGGTTAACAAAATCCCCAGTACACATCGTTGCTGAAAAAAGTGACATAGAGGTATGTACTCCTGCCTCTTTAAAATCTTCGATAGAGCAAGAAAAGTTTGGAAATTTTAAGCCAGACGTTGCAGTTGTTGCTGCGTATGGATTGATACTTCCAAAAGAAATTTTAAATATTCCCAAATATGGTTGTATTAATATTCATCCATCATTGCTGCCTAGGTGGCGCGGTGCAGCTCCGATACAGCACACAATTTTAGCCGGAGATCAAGAAACCGGAGTTAGCATTATGCAGCTAGATGAAGGATTAGATTCTGGACCTATTTTAAAACAGAAAAAATTTCTTATTGAAAAAAGCGATAATTATAAGACGTTGTATGATAAATTGTCTGAATTAGGTAGTGATTTACTGCTGAAAGTACTAAACGAAATTGAAAAGCAAGTTCCCTTAAAACAGAGCGATAACGATGCGTGCTATGCTGACAAAGTAAAAGACTATAAAATTTACGCAAGTGACGCCTGTGAAATTGCTTATAGAAAGGTTAAAGCATTTTATCCAAAAGCATTCATTAAGGTAGAGAATAAACGTATCAAGATACTTGATGCTGAATTTGAAGCCTTCACTTCAGGACAAGGTGAGATCATTAATGATAATATGCATATAAGTTTAAAAGGTGGTACTTTAATTCCTAAAGTTGTACAAATGGAAGGAAGAAATCCTTGCGATATTAAAGATTTTGTTCGTGGCTTAAAATCAAGTTTAACAAAAAAATTTATAGAATAGACTACTTTGAAAGGAGGGTGAGGAGAGCTAAAGCAACTTCTACAATTTGGTATTCCGCTGCTTGTTAGCGGAATCTACAACAAGATACCGCGTTTTGGTGTACGAACATTGCAATTTGCAGGTAATTTGAGTAGTAGATGGTGTCATTCCAGTGCTTGACACTGGAATCCAGTTTCTATTGTACAGCCACCTGGTGTGCTCATTTAAAGTGAAGTTTTCTGGATCCCAGTGTCTGGGGACTGGGATGACATCTTTCTTGGTCTCTTGTATCACAATGTTCGTACAGCTATGTGCTTGTTAGCGGAATCTACACGAGATACCGCAGTGGTATGACGTAGTAGCTATATATAGACAAATTTTCTTTTCTTAGATATAATCTTAAGAAACCTTCCATATGAAAATTAAAAGAGCTTTAATATCAGTATACGATAAGACAAATATAATTGAACTTGCATCGTTTTTGATGCAGCAACAAATAGAAATTCTCTCAACAGGGAATACTTATAAAGTGCTATCAGGTGCGGGAATAAAAACGCAAGAAGTTTCAGATTACACACAATTTCCAGAAATACTAGATGGCAGAGTGAAAACTTTACATCCTAAAATTCATGGAGGAATACTCTGTGATCGAAAAAGGCACGAAAAGGAAATGCAGAATCTAGAAATTAAGCCGATAGATCTGCTTATAACTAACTTATATCCATTTTGGAAAACGGTTAATAGCAACTCAAGTGAGAAGCAAATCATAGAACAAATAGATATAGGTGGAGTAGCATTAATTAGAGCTACAGCAAAAAACTTTCATTTCACTTCAGTGATTTCTAGCATTCAAGATTACGAAACACTGAAAGCTGAGATGATCAAAAATAACAATCAGACAACATTAGAATATAGAAAACATCTAGCAACTAAAGCATTTGCTCTGACTGCACAGTATGATTCTAATATTTACAATTGGTTTTTATCACAGGGTAAAAGCAATGAGTTACCAGAGTTTTTTACTTTATATGGATGTAAAGCACAAGGACTCAGATATGGTGAAAATCCTCATCAAAAAGCTGCATTTTATAGCAATCAATTTAGCAAGTATCCACTGGAGAAAATACATGGAAAAGAGTTGAGCTATAATAATATAGTCGACATAGAGTCTGCACTTAACATAATTTCTGAGTTTCAAGAACCTGCAGCAGTGATAATAAAGCACAATAATCCATGTGGCGCTGCTGTTAGTGATAGTGCTTTAAAAGCATATGAAAAAGCTCTATCATGTGATGAAATAAGCAGTTTTGGTGGAATAGTTGCTTTCAATCGGGAGATAGATTTAAAGCTAGCAGAGAAATTAAACGAGATATTTTTGGAAGTGGTGATAGCACCATCGGTAAACAATGAGGCACTAAAAATTTTACAAAAAAAGAAAAATTTAAGAGTGATTATTCATCAATCTCTTCAGCAAAATGCAAAATATCAAATCAAAAATGTTGTTGGCGGCTTCTTAGTGCAAGAAAATAATAACCATACAGTAAAAGTAGAAGAAATAAACCGAGTGACAGAATGCACTACAACAAAAAAAGAGAAGGAAGATCTTATTTTTGCTTGGAAAATATGTAAACATGTAAAATCCAATGCAATAGTGATAGCAAAAGACGGTTGTGCTATTGGCATCGGTGCAGGACAAACAAGCAGAATAGATAGTGTGAATATTGCAGTAAAAAAAGCAGGTGAAAAATGTAAAGGCGCAGCGCTTGCTTCGGATGCATTTTTTCCATTTCCAGATAGTATAGTAGAAAGTGCAAAGCATGGAATTACAGCTATAATTCAGCCAGGTGGCTCATTGAAAGATCAAGACGTGATAGCAGCTGCAAATGAGAATAAAATTGCCATGTTTTTCACTGATGTTCGTAACTTTCTCCATTAAGCTTTGTATCCTGTCAAAATTATACCCACACAGGGCTTTGTTGCATAGCAGCTTATAGGTATGAAAATTGTAGTAAATTTATGTAGTTACTTTAAACTCAACTATACCTATCTGTAATTGTAAGCTGTACTCTTGAGCTCCTGATGCGATTTATAGCAAATCCTAAAATGCCTTGCTGTTTTTCCTTATAGACATTCAGCTTACCTTGTACATTAGTCTATCTGGATGACATTTTACTTTTTCTAGAATATAATAATTCCCTAGAAATTACCCTACTCAATTCTATTGTACCTTGTTTAACATTGAAACATGAGTCTGGAATCTAGAAATTTTTTAAGAACAAAAGTTATTCTAAGTTTTTGTTGGTAAGAAAGACTGGATTACAGCTCGATGCACTGGAATGATATCTAGGTCTAAAGTCTACATAAAAATCGTTTACAATCGGCGTTCAATGTGATAAGTTGAAAGCAGTTTATTCCTCGGTAGCTCAGTGGTAGAGCAGTTGGCTGTTAACCAATTGGTCGCTGGTTCGAATCCGGCCCGGGGAGCACTATTTTATACAATCTGTACATTTCACTTTTAGCCCAAATTCACTACCTTTTTTTTGTCTCTTAAACAGACAAAACGTGTGAAGTTATATAGGTTTAAAGCCTTTACTGTCAAAATGCAAAGATGTCTGCGCTTCACTTAGCTTGCTATCTGGCTCCTCTCCTATTTTTCTTTTATTACATTTCCTTTTTAATTGAGGAAGGACATTTTTTGGCAATGTTTCATCAATACTGCAATAATTGTAAATGAGCGAAGTAAGACGCACCAAATTTCCACTCGCCAAAGTCTGTGCACCTCTGTAATTAATGCTGTTATCATATACTTTAAGTGTAATAAGATTTTTAAGATTTCCACTTGCTAAAGCCTCTGCACCTTCATTACTGATTTCATTCCATCCTAAACTCAGTAAAGTAAGCTTTTTAATGTTTCCACTTGCTAAAGCTTTTGCCCCCCTATCGCCAATTTTATTATCATATAATTTAAGCTCAGTAAGACTTGTAAGATTTCCACTGGCTAAAGCCTCTACACCTTCATCACCAATTTCGTTTCCTCCTAAATCAAGCGAAGTAAGATTTATAAGATTCCCGCTTGCTAAAATCTTTGCACCTTCTGTACCAACATAACTGCAACTTAGATCAAGTGAAGTAAGATGAGAAAGCTGAGCTAATTCTTTTATAACCTCATAATTAATTTTTGAACATCGTAAAATAAGTCTTGTAATGTTTGTATTGCTTTTTAAAAAGTTTACTAATCTATCAACATTAATTATAGCACCTGATGTTGCTAAAGTATTATCCTTTACATATTGACTATAACTCATCTGTAATAGTCTAGACTTGATCTGACAAGCAAACAAAGTAAGATAAAAATATAGACAAGTTTTAAAGGAGTGTCAGATATGAATACAACACAAGAAAAAATACTAAAACCAAAGTTGGGATTGCTAGAACTTGCAAAGCAATTAGGAAATGTATCACAGGCGTGTAAAGTAATGGGATATTCAAGGGATACATTTACCGCTTCAAAGAACTGTATGAAACAGGAGGAGAAGAGGCTTTACACGAGATAAGCAAAAGCAAGCCATTGTATGCAAATAGAGTGTCGGAGGATATAGAAAAAGCAGTAGTTGAAATAGCAATAGAGTTTCCAGCATACGGACAAGAAAGAGCAGCAAACGAACTGAAAAAGAGAGGAATTCTCATCTCTGCAAGTGGAATAAGATCAGTGTGGCAAAGAAACGATCTTGAAAATTTTAAAAAGAGGTTAAAGGCATTAGAAGCAAAAGTAGCTCAGGATGGTATCATTTTAACAGAAGAACAGATAACAGCTCTAGAAAAGGCTAAGGAAGAAAAAGAGGCCCATGGAGAAATTGAAACAGAGCATCCAGGATACTTAGGTAGCCAAGACAGTTATTATGTTGGTAATATCAAAGGTATT
>NZ_QJHA01000003.1:0-7084 GCF_006334525.1 Wolbachia endosymbiont of Leptopilina clavipes | reverse complement strand
GGAGGATATAGAAAAAGCAGTAGTTGAAATAGCAATAGAGTTTCCAGCATACGGACAAGAAAGAGCAGCAAACGAACTGAAAAAGAGAGGAATTCTCATCTCTGCAAGTGGAATAAGATCAGTGTGGCAAAGAAACGATCTTGAAAATTTTAAAAAGAGGTTAAAGGCATTAGAAGCAAAAGTAGCTCAGGATGGTATCATTTTAACAGAAGAACAGATAACAGCTCTAGAAAAGGCTAAGGAAGAAAAAGAGGCCCATGGAGAAATTGAAACAGAGCATCCAGGATACTTAGGTAGCCAAGACAGTTATTATGTTGGTAATATCAAAGGTATTGGACGAATTTACCAGCAAACCTTTGTTGATACCTATTCCAGAGTTGCTTTTGCTAAGCTTTACACAGAAAGGACTGCTATCACAGCTGCAGATCTTCTTAATGATAGGGTAGTACCGTTCTTTGATGAACAGAAAGTATCATTGCTACGTGTTTTGACGGATCGTGGTACAGAGTATTGTGGCAGACCTGAAAATCACGCTTACCAGCTATATTTAGGGGTAGAAAATATTGATCATTCTCGAACCAAAGCTCGTTCTCCACAGACTAATGGCATATGTGAAAGGTTCCACAGAACTATGCAAGATGAATGTTACAATATTATCTTTAGAAAGAAAATTTACACCTCTTTGGCAGAACTTCAGTTAGACGTAGACCATTGGGTGCATTCTTACAATAGATCTAGACCGCATTCAGGTAAATATTGCTATGGTAAGACTCCTATGCAAACCTTTTTTGATAGTATGCATATTGCTTATCAGAAAAATATTGATAGCATTAAACAGGATGCTGATTTTGGTTTTGACTTTGTTAATTCTTCTGTCAGTTAATTCATGCTTGTCAGATTAAGTCTAGACTATTACACATAAGATCCACAAATTTCTTTCTTGCTACAATCTGGGGTTATTTTTTGAGACGTAATTTCTCTATTTTCATCCCTTCCTCCATTAGTAACAGGTTTGACTACATTAGTTCCACCTCCTCCATTGGGACAAGGTTTATCTGTACCACTTCCTTTCTCTTTTTTACATTCTTCAGCTTCTTTTTTATACCACTCAGTCTCTGCTTTTGCCGTGTCAATTTTACACTGTATAAGTTCTTCTTTATCACTTCCTTTCTCTTTTTTACATTCTTCAGCTGCTTTTTTATAACACTTATTCTCTGCTTTTGCCATGTCAATTTTATACTGCATAAGTTCTTCTTTTACCTTGTCAATTTTACACCGCATAACTTCTTCTCTCTCTTGTCCAATTTCGCACCTCAAAGCTTCTATTCTTGCTTGCTCAGCTTCCAATTTTGCTTGCTTAGCTTCTAATTTTGCTTGTTTAGCTTCTGCTTGAGCATCATCATACTTTGCCTGATTAATTGCCTGTTCAGAGCCTTCTTTCATCTTCTCAGCATCTTTTTTACACTGTATTAACTCATCTTTTGCTTCCTTAGCTTCATTCTTAGTTTGTTCTACCTTCCCTTTCTCTTCTTGAACCTGTGACTTTAATTCACTAGTTTCTGCTTCTAATTGTGTAATTTCTCTTTGTGATTCCACAGCATCTTTTTTACACTGTATTAACTTATCTTTTGCCTTCTTAGTTTCATCTCTACAGTCACGAAGTAAATCTTCTTCTGATTTCTTATCCTCTTCTCCCGCAACCTGATCTCCTAGATTTTCGACTTGCTCACCCTCTTCACCATAAAAAAGTTTGTTGGCATATAAATTACTATTATTAACTTGATCGCTATAGATATTGTTTGACATTGTGACCTCCTATATAGTCAAAACTGGAATTAAATTAGAGTATAAAAGCTAGGAATTCAACATGGGTAAAAGAAACCACAGCTCAGGAAATCTAAGGTTAACTCAGAAATTATTATAAGCCAAAATGATTAAAAATTTTATAACTTATATTGTAGATCTAGCATGATAACCAACAATTAGATTTTCTTCCAATTTCCACCTTACTCACCAGCTTGACACAGTCCATCTTTATTCATTAGAGAGCCGTGATTCCTCTACTCTCCAATGATTAATCACTTGTCAGTTTTGAGTGTAGTAGTTGATAGCCTGTACGTAAATACGTTGCTTTTGTTCTTTAGAAATTTTTAGTCTACTATCTTTATCCAGAAAAAAATTGTAAAATTTCTATAGTTATGGTATAATTGTAAATACCGCTTGCCAATAAGCTGAGTATAAAAATGCCGTTCGGACAAATCATTACATATAGCACGATATTACTTACTATAATTGCAGTATTTCTCTTTTTGAGAAAAATATACAAAAATCATATTAGAAAAATTATATTTCCTCTAAAAGTTCTCAAAGAAGAGTGGGAAGAAAATAGAAGATTTAACGAATTATATCAAAAAAATAAGCAAAAAGAGTTGATGAAACAACAGGAAATGCTAAGGGAGAAACAAAAGAATATGCAAGTTTACAAAGAAGATCTAGAAATAGTTGATATAGCAAAACCGTTAGGTAAATGGACAAAGATGGTTATGATGGGTAATAGCTTAATGAAACATTTTGCACAATTGATACACAGAAAAGGTGATAAGAAAGGATTTTGGGAGCTATTTATAAAAGCTCAGTTTTCAACTAAGGGTAAATATAAAGGAAAAGGCAGATGACGTATCCGTTGTATAACCTGCTTTCTGGCATTAAACTTCTTAAGTGTTATAGTCAGTCAAGTATAAGGGTGTCATCCCAGTGCTTGACACTGGGATCCAGCTCTTCATGTAATCTAGTTAAAAATATTAATTTTAACATAAAGCAACTACTTTTATGCCAACCAGCTCAGCGTGCTTACTTAAAATTCCTGGATCCCAGTGTCAAGCACTGGGATGACACCATCTGCTACCTACAAACCCAATGTTCGTACAGTTGTATGTCAAACACTGACTGTTTGTTGTGCAAGCTATCCAATGTTCATACACTGAAGTGTTTAGGCTCCAAGTTCTCTTTAAAGGTCCAATAGATGCTTGAATGTAAAAATCTATCCTGTGCTCGTAATAACAAAGTATTATTTAAAAACCTCAATTTTAAAGCTGAGCCAAAATCAAAAATCTTAATCACTGGTCCAAATGGTAGCGGCAAAACCAGCTTAATCAGAAGTTTATCTGGACTCTTACCGCCAGTATCAGGCAATATAAGATACTGCGGAAAAGACATATATGATGATCCAAAATCCTTTATATCTTCCATGGTTTACGTAGGACATAAAAACGCCTGTAAAGATAGTTTAACAATTGGTGAAAACATAGAATTCTGGGCAAGAATACGGAACACTAGAGAATCAGTTATGGCAGCTGCTTATTGTTTAGAGTTGCAGCCTGTATTTAACATTAGATATGGTGAACTTTCTGCAGGCTGGAAAAGAAGAGTTGCGCTTGCTCGCCTTTTAATTTCTAATGCAAACATTTGGCTGATAGATGAACCATTCTGTAATCTCGACAGTGCAACGTGTGAATTAATACTAAATCTAATCTCAATACGCTCTGAGCAGAACGGTACAGTAATTATTACAGGACATAGCTCTACAGAACAATTGTGTGACTTCAAGACAATCGACATACGTGATTTTAACAGACCTCTTGTATAATTTTTGGCCTTATTGTACTTACATCAATAATTTATTATCACATTTAATATTACGCATTAAAATTAACTCATCTCTTTCAAAGGCTCTATATTAAAAATAGAAAGCCCAGAAGAGATTACGTGCGCTAAGGCTTGGACGAGAAACATTCTTGCAGCGGTGAGGTTCAAGTTATCTTCTAGTATGAACCGCATGTTTAAATCACTTTTGCCATACCCCCATAAAACGTGAAACGCTTCCGCAACTTCAAGTAAGTAGAAAGTGATTCTGTGTGGCTCACAAAGCCTTGCAGATATTTCTACCACATCTGGCCACTTTGCTAAGGTTTTTATGAGGAAGAGCTCCCCATCAGTCTTTAAAAGTGAAGGATCTGCTGTTGGAAGCTCTTTTGGAGCATTACGCATTAATGAGTGAGCACGAGCATGGGCATATTGCACGTAAAAAATAGGGTTGTCTCTTGATTGTTCTTTTACTTTAACAAAATCAAAGTTCAAGACCATATCATTCTTGCGTGTTAACATTATAAAACGAGTTATATCCCCGCCAACCTCTTCCACTACATCCCTAGCTGTAAGAAAATTTCCTGATCTTTTCGACATCTTAACAGGTTTGCCATTTTCGAAGAAATTCACAATATTATGCAGTTTTACCTCTATCTTTGCTTGATCATCACTGAGCGCAGAGACAACTGCTCTAAGCCTTTTAATATAACCGCCATGGTCACTGCCGAGCTCTACGATCATATTGTTAAAACCACGTGATATCTTATCAAAATGGTAAGCAATATCCGATGCAAAATAAGTCCAGCTACCATCCTCTTTTTTTAGTGCGCGGTCAACATCATCACCAAATGTTGTAGAGCGAAATAACATTTCTTTTCTGGAAGTCCAACTTTCACTTTCTTTGCCTTTTGGTTTCTCCAAGTATCCTTCATACACAAGACCCTTATCAGATAATATCTTTATACTCTCTTCGATTTTGCCATTTTTTTGTAGCTCATACTCTGAAGTAAAAATATCATGATTGACTCCAAGCAAGCTCATGTCCTCCTTTATAAGTTCTAAGATAGAACTTAAAGTATATTCTCTAATTACTCGATTATCTTCCTCTTCTCTAAGCTCCTTGCCATATTTTTTAGCTAGCCCCTCCCCTATTGGTTTTAAATATTCACCTGGGTATAAACCTTTTTCGATGCTAATTTTTTCTCCCAGAGCTTCCTTATACCGCAAATATACTGACTTTATTAGTGTATCTATCTGCGCTCCAGCATCATTAATATAGTATTCCTTAGTAACTTTATAACCAACTTTTTTCAATAAATTTGCCAAAACGTCACCAAATACTGCCCCTCTTGCATGACCAATATGTAGTGGCCCAGTTGGATTTGCAGATACAAATTCAACATTGATGGCCTGATTGTTTCCAATGTTGAGAGTGCCAAACTCCGTTTTTAGCTCATTTATTTGCTTTAAAATCCCATGCCATACTTCCATTTTCAAGTGCATATTGATGAACCCAGGACCTGCTATTTCCACTTTTGCAACTTCATCAAAAGATTTAAATTCTTCTGCTAAGATCCCTACAATCTCAACTGGATTCTTTTTTTCATGCTTTGCAAGCACCATAGCAACATTTGTGTAAATATCTCCATGCGCTCTATTGCTCGGAGGCTCTACAATAAAGTTTGTTGCATTCGTACTTATAACACCCCTTTGCTTCAACTCATTTAATTTACTAAAGATTAGAGAGGCAACCTGCTTGAAAATGTTCATTTATTATACTGCTAAAATCTATAGCAGTATAGTTGATAAATGGAAGGAGTTGAAGGGTTATCTTAACTATTTTACCTTCATTTTCTCTTTTGCTTTAACAGGCTGATGTAACACTTGATAGATTAACTTAGACAGCAACTTTTCGTATATCATAGCATTATACTCTGAAACCATAAACTTAGATCAACATTAATTCAGAATAACCAAAGTCAAAAAACTCCGGATACCATATAATTCCAGGTAGTTCTATTTCCCAATCCCAAGTTGTATTCAGCATTACTGTGTTGCCATCATCGCAAGTATTAAACCATGCTACGTCATGATTACTACAACATGAATCATAACAATCGTTGAAACACAAATTATAATAATACTTGCAGCATGGGTGTAGTTTACACTCATCTACGGTAGGTTTTACCTTATTTCCTTCATCTACGGTAGTTTTTTCCTCATCTTTTTTATCTACTTCATCTGCGTTAAGTTTTTCCCTATCTTCTTCATATTGAACAGCATTCGTTAGATTATCAGTAACACTAGTATATGTTTTATTATCATACTGGTTATTAAGATTATACTTTAACATAAAAATCTCCCATACAATTAGAGTTATATATAAAATTATTAATAGAACAAGGTAAAAAATTACACGCCGAATTAGTTATTAATAAAGCTCTAAATCTATAGATATAAGGGCATAATACATACCCCATATCTATAGTATAAATTGTTATGTTATTACCATATCACATCAGTGCCATACCTATCGTCGCATTATGCTTTCAGCACATAGTATCACTACACGTCCTTCACACCTTTTACACCCTAACTAAGTTTTATCGCCTTCAAAATAAATCGTTGTGCTCTGGAGCTAATTTTGCAACTGTATCAGTTCCTATCCCAGTTCTTGTTCCCCAACCACAACATGGTACATTTAACACTACTGTGTTACCAGAATCGTGAGCATGATACCATGATGCTGTTGTACCATGACCATAACCGTGATTATTACCGTAGCATGGGTCATAACCATGTTTACAATGTGAGTTATAATCATAGTGGTATGGAGTACAATGATGCTTGAAAACGGGTCTTGACTGTGACATAAACGAGTAGTATGACAATGCTCATCTTTATCAGGAATGCATATTGATTTACAGCCTGGAAAAGAAGTTTTGGTATTATGAGAACAAACGTTTTTTGGAGATGAAGTGTGATAGTGAGTCATAAATATCCTTTAAAAAATAACTATTAGACTATTATAGGATAAAATAATTAATAAATTTATAATTTTAATACTAAGATTGATATATTTAAAATTTCCTTTCCAGCCGTTATACAAGTATAGCTCTTTTCATAATAGTCCAAACGAGGAAAATAAGGTTTTATAGTAGTGGAAGGTAAGGATGCCAGTAGCATATAGTTATGACTTAAGAAAAAAGGTAATGGAAGCATTGGATGAAGGAGAGAGTGGAGAAACTGTTGCCAAGAGATTTAAGATCGGAAAAACAACTTTATATGAGTGGAAGAAAAGACGTGAGAAAACGGGAGATTTTCAGTCAAAAAAGCCTGGAAGCGTGGCATAAAATTACCGACTGGAATGCATTTGCCGAATTTGCAAATGAGCAAGGTGGCAAAACTCAGTCAGAGATGCTGGGGCAATATTAGTAGA